>JBDTMO010000233.1:0-8094 GCA_039934235.1 bacterium
CCCTGAGGAGCTGAGCGCCACTGCGAGCACGTCCGCTGTCCGGCTTGATGAAGAGGTCTGTGCCGGGTGCCGCACTCTGCGCCTGTGCGACGGCAGGTCTCGCGTTCGCGATGCCGTCTGTACCACGACCGATGCGCGTGAGGGGACTGGTCGCGATCGCGATCAGCCCGAGGACACCTAACCCAGCGGCGCGTTTGTCCATGGATGCCTGCTCAACACCGGCCTGGCGTGCTACCGTCGCTCCTGCGCCCGCCATCCAATTAGGCGGTGGGCAAACGTATCCCACCAGAATCCGGAGGCAATCCTCTGCCTAGAATTTTCTAAGGAAACCGTGTCTGGTGCCAGCGGCGCCCCTCCCCCAACGCGGACCTCACATCCATAATGGCGACCTGTTCTGCGTCGATCGAACCTACCCATCTGGAGGGCAGCATGGCGCCCGTCGTCCCCGTTACCACCAACGTCGCATTCGACCCCGCCGGCAAGCCACTCACCGTTCGACTGGCCGCGACGCCCGCGTTGCCTGGGCATTACTCCCTCAAGCTGCTCGACGCCGACCGCTTCACCGTCATCAAGGATTACGGCAACGTCGCCTTCAGTACTCCAGCGGCGAATACGCACGACCTTCCTGGAACGGCCGCCGATCAGGTAGGCCGAATCCTGCACGCCGTGACGTCGGTTGGCATCGTCGATCGCGATGGTTCGTTCAACGTTTCCATGACCGTCTTGCAGAGGGGTTTGCCTCTGCCTGTTGCCGCGGTGGATTCGGGAACGAGGACCCAACCCACGGCAGAGTCCGAATTGAACAGTTTTCTCATCAAGGATGAAGCGGTTGGGGGTGAGATATGAGGAGACACGCTTCGCTGATCGAGCTTGCCGCCTTCGTGCTTCCTGTTGCCGCGTCCGCACAGGTTCCGTCAACCGCATCCGCCAAGGCGTTGCAGGGCGATTACGTGGTGCCGGATGCGCCTGCCCTCCTCATGCTCGGTCTCAACGAGAGCAAATTGCTGCGACCGAGTTCCGTACAGCAGTTGACGTCGAACCTGGCAACGGCGAGCAACACGTTCAGCATGGTCCCGACGGCGTTGGCCGTGGAGTTTTCACCAATGATGCTCATTCGCGGGCCGCGGTTGAGTATCGCCGAGTATCAGGCCAACCCGATGTTGTATCGGACTCGGCTTTCCTTTGCGGCGAATAAGGACTCGGCAACCAGGCGGTCGCGTATCGCCCTGGGTTTCCGGATGTCGCTGGACGACAAGTCAGATCTCAGGACCGACCCCGGGTTTCTTGCGGCAATCGACAGGCTGACGTCCCTGAAAATCGACAGTGCTCGCGCTGTAGAGGCCGAGATGACGGCACAAAAGGTTCCGCTACTCGGCCCGCTCACTCCAGCACAACAGTCGACGAAAGATGCCATCATCGTTGCAGTAAAGAACCATCATGATGCTATCTTGAAGGATTCATTGCAGGCGGCGGGCTCTGACATGGCCAACGCCGTTGCCGCCGTGAAACGAGCGAAGGAAGACGTTGCGTGGAATGCGAGTGTGTCGGACATCGCGTTGGGTCTTCGTGGGTCTTCGGTGGATTCCAGCGGAAAGCAGGCGCGTTTTGATGGTTTTTCCGGTTGGGCAACCAAGGGAATCGCAATTTCGGACTTTGCGCAGTTACTCGTCGGCGGTCGGTATGCGTACGAGCGTGACACAACTGCCAGGTCCGAGCTTCAGAGTGCGGGCGACCTAGTGGTGCGTATGTATGCGGGCTCGAATCGCTACAAGATTTCCTTGGAGGCGCAGGGGACTGGTCGCGAGAGCTCGCGACCGAAATGGGGGCTTTCGTTGGGAGGCGAATTCGAGCCGTTGAAGTCGATCTGGGTCGAATTTTCGTCCGGCTGGCGCACCACGGGCAGCATGAGCACGGGGGCGCTGACGCACAGCGTGAGTTTCCATCTTGCGCCGCCAAATCAGTAACTGTTTGGACAGTGTCGAGACCAGAAGGAGAAATTACCCCCTCCGTTCCATCGTATCTGCGTAACAGTCCAAACATTACTTTGCGTTTTCGCTTAGAAAATTGTAGGCTTTCCACTCTTGTCTTCACCGATTGTTTACCCGTTCCCGCCTCGCTCGCATGCAACGCATTCGCGCCGCGACGGCTACTGTTGCACTCGTCTCGGATACCAGGTCGGTCATCGAGCTCGTCGATTCGCTCATCGTCGACGAGACGACATCGGTGATCGTCCATGCATCATTCGAGGTGCTGCTCGAGTCGCTCGTTGAAATTGCGCCGGACATCGTCATCGTCGATGACAGCTCAGAACGCGACGCATCGCATCAAATTCGGATGCTGCGCCGCCGACAGCCGTCAGTGCACATCGTCTACCTCGGCGTGCGCGACGAAGCGCGAAGTATTTCCCTGTTGCACTGGGGCGCAGATGACGCCATCACCCTTTCATCGCCCACACTCGTCGCTCGGCTCCAGGCGGCAACGCGTCGCGCGCGCACGGTCAACGCGGGCACTCGCATCGCGGTCGGGGACATCGTGTTCGACCGTGAGGCACGACGGGTGTGGTGTGCGGGCCGCGAGGTGGACTTCACGCCGCATGAGTATGGCGTGATGGACTGCCTCTTCTGGCATGCGCCAAAGCCGGTGGGTGTCGAAACACTTGCCGACTTCGTCTGGGGCGACCAGAAGCTGAGCGATCGCCGCACGCTGGTTCAGGTCTACGTGAGCTATGTGCGCAAGAAGCTCGCGGCCAGTGCGCAGGTCGCCATTCGTTTTTCGCGAGGCTCAGGGTACGAGTTCTCGCCGCGCTCCGAGCATGCAGAAATGCCTGTGTTGTCGAAGCGCGCGGCCGGCGACGCAAACTAGGTCGCCGAGATTCTGGAAAAAGAGCGGGCGCGACACCAATCCGGTGTCGCGCCCGCTTTTTCGTTCAACGGTGCCTTACTTCGACACGATGCGCTGCAGGTGAATGCCAGTCGCGTCGCGAAGTCCAAGATACACCACCCCGCCCTTGCCGAAGCCGGCGATCGTGGTGCCAGCCGGCACCTGCACGCGATCCACGAGCTTGCCACTCTTGTCGATCACGTCGTAAATCGCGCCGCCTGGGGTCGGCTTCGTCGGAATCGTGCGCACCCATAGGCGTCCGTCCATGTCCGCCTTGACCGAGCCCGTGCCGAATACCGGCTTGTAGTCGGAAAGCTCCGACGCCGACACCATGTTTACCGCGGGCATCTGTATGCCGCCGGGACCACCTGCCTCGACGCGAGTAGTGCCCTGCGCACCACCAGCTGGCGCTGCACCGCGCTGCGGCGGAGCCGGACCGTCACCGCCACGAGAGAACACCATCATTTGCGGCGCGCCGCCACCGCCGCCGCCCAACACGGACTCGATGCCCGCCTGCGCCGCGCCTGGGGTGCCCGCCGCGGCAGCCGCCCTCACCTTCTCGATGGCCACCTTCGCCGAATCGAGGAAGCGCGACTTGTCGTCGTCAGTCATGCGCTGCCAGTCGTACGGAATCTTTTCCGTTGGCGTCTTTGCGCCGGACGCGTCAATGAAGTCCACGTGATAGTCACTGCCACGCACGAAGGCCACGGTGCCATCACTCATGACGGCCCAGTCGTCAACCACGGGGAGCGGATTGATGGTCGACGTCATGCGCATGCCGC
Source organism: bacterium (assembly GCA_039934235.1). Classification (GTDB taxonomy): domain Bacteria; phylum Gemmatimonadota; class Gemmatimonadetes; order Gemmatimonadales; family Gemmatimonadaceae; genus AG11. The sequence continues at coordinate 3,663 of JBDTMO010000233.1, forward strand.
CGTTCGCATCCTGCGACACCTGCATGTTCACCTTCGGAATCTTGAAAAAGCCGACGGTGTCCAGCTTGCGCGTCGCGAGGTCGAAACGCACGAGTGCCGAGGTGTCCGGCGGAGTGGGCATCACGAATGGCTGTCCGGGCTGTGGCGGACGCATGCCCCGAAGTCCGAAATCCATCGTGCGGTACACAAGGCGTCCCCGCGAATCGAAGCCCGGATTGCCCAACGGTCCGCCGACGAGGAACTGCACGTCGTTAGCACGAGGTGCTGCCATCGTGCGGACGATCTTGCCCGCAGGATCGATGACGAGCATTGAAAGGCCAGCGGGCTCGATGAACAGCGTCGAGTCGCCGCGATACGCGATCATTCCGCCGGGACGTACGCCGTACGCGTTGTTGGTGCTGCTCGTGGAATCGGCGACGAGACCAATCACCTTCATGCTCGGATCCATGAGCACCACGCGACGGCGCGCCTGGTCGTTCACCAACAGGTTGCCGTTCGGCAACTGGCGGACGGCCGCGACAGACCCGATGGAATCGGTACTCGTCGCACTCGCCGCGGGCAGCTGCCGAATCGGAATCTTTGGCGCAACAGCGGTCTGCGCGCCGGCAAGGCCGACGACGGCAATAGACATAATGAGCGCGCGCCGAGCGCTCCGGGTAATCGACTGAATCATGGTGGGCTCCAAATGGATTTCGTCCTTACAACGTGAAGTACAGATCCTTCGACTCGCTACGCTCGCTCAGGATGACATGGGTCACGGTCCGCGGATTTCAATGCGCTGGCCACCACCACCGCCACCGCCAAAACCGCCCATGAAGCCACCCATGAACACGCCGCCGCCCGTGTTGCCGGCCGTACCGCTGCGAATGCCAGCGAGATAGCGACCATCGAGATGGCTCGCCACCAGCGCCGGCAGCTTCCGCTTCTGCTCGGCCGTCAGCAGCCCGTTGATCTTCGGCGCCAATGCGACGAGTAGATCCACCGACGCTTCGCGCGCCGACTTGTACGTGTGGTACGCCTCGCTCTGATCGTACTCGTTTGGTAGCGACGCGAGGTACTTCGACACCGGCGTCCAGATGCTGTCGAGACGAATGGTGTACGTCCGGTTCATGCTGGCAATGCTGTCCGCCTGCGGGCCTGTAAGCTCCAGCGTATCGGCCTGGCGAAGGATCTGCGCCATTGGGTTCAACACGCCGCCCGAGCCATAGATGGCCTTGAGCAAGCCTTCGGGTACCTTCTGGCCGTCGCGCGTACGACCACGATCGAGTTGTTGCGTCAGCTGCTGCCGTTCGCGCGACGGCCCGACGTCCACACGAAGCTGCATCGTGAGCGTGACCGGCGCGCGGAATGTCTGGAACTGTGGGTTCGTGCTGCCGAAGCGCGGATTGACTTCGTACTTGTATCGGCTGGTGCTCGGATCGAAGCCACGCACGTACATCAGCGTGGGATCACTGAACTGGAACTGGCCCCAGCCGTGCAGGTTGTTCTCGCCATGGGCGATGATGTCCGCTGCGCCGAGCGGGTTGCTCACCGAGAAGCTCAGCGTCGTGCGCTGCGGCATCTTCACCTTCATTGGATTGAAGGAGATGCTGAGGTTTGCGCTCGACGTCCACGGACCCTGGCAGCTATTGCGCGCGGCAAGCTGCCCGAGCTGGCTGCGCAGGCACTCCTTCGCCGGTCCGGAACCATGGGCGAGAAGATCAGTGATGCCCGCTGCGACCGCCGGATCGCTTGCCGTTGCCGGATTGAAGATGAACGCGCGGTCGTTGTTGTAGCCGTCGCCGTTCACGTCGCCTGAAAGCTGCGGCGTAAACGTGCTGCCACTGGCGAAACGGCCGAACCAGTTCACCCGCACGGCGTCGAAGAAGTTGTAGCCAATGCTGTACGTGACCTGGTGACGAGAATCGAATGCGCTGCGCGTCCACTCGACATCCAACGGATTGCCGACGGTGCTGCTGAACCCGCGCACCTGCTCGCGATTGTCCGCCAGCACGTACGACGCATTCCATGTGAGGTTGCTGCTGAATTTGGTCGGGGACAACGAGAAGCGAAGTTGCTTGCTCGTGCTGCGAAGATCGGAGCGCAGCTCGCTCACACGATTGTACGACTGATCGATCTTCGCGTCGCGCACGGCGATGGCACCCGTGGTTGGGACGATGCTCGAGCTGTTCACGAACACGGGACGATTGCCCTCGTTCGTCAGGCTGAAGCGTTGCGTGGGCGCGAAGTTCAGGTCGACAAAGCTGCTCTGGTTCATGTTCACGCCGTACGTGCCGTCGACCGTGACCGCGAACCGGTTGTTGAGGATCGGTCCGTTCCACTGCAGGTTGCCGCGAACACTCTTGCGATCCTGATAGTCCTTGCTGAAGAACGTGACGTTCGGCGCATTGCTCGCGAACACAGTGCCTGACGTGCCGTCGGCGCACTGGGTAGGAATGCTGTTGATGTTCGTGTACTGATCCCACTGCGGCTGCGGCGCTGCGACGCCGACGCAGCTCAACTGCTGCACGCCGCTGGCAAGCCCGGTGTTGTCGATCGCGCCACCGATGCTCGACGCACCAGGTGAATTCTGGAAGACGCCGACGCCACCACGAATGACGGAACGCGGTCCGCGAACAGCGCCGTCGAACGCGGCAACCTGCGGCGCTTCACCGAGCGTCCACGAAAACCCAAGGCGCGGGCTGACATACAAGCGATTCGGCACAAAGTCATTGCGCACCCCGAACCCCTGCTGAATCGCGGCGTTGAAGTTCGGCGTCGAGTTGAAGTGGTTCCCGTCCAAACGCAGTCCGTACTGGAACTGCAGGTCGCTCGATCGCTTGTACGAGTCGCCGAGTGAGATGGCTCCGATCGTCTGGCCGGAGCTCTGGACGCGTGGTGAGAGCGTCCGCGTATAAATGGCCGGACGATTGGCCTGCAAATCCGCGAGCGAATTGAAATAGAAGGTGCCGAGCGAGTTGGTGGTCTGGTCCTGCGAGTAGCCATCCTGGCGCAACTCACTGGCGAGCTTGAGGCGATGCTTGTTGTCCTTGCTGAACCACGACATCTGGTTCGTCGCACCGATGCTCAGGTTGTCGCTCTTGGTGCTGAGGTTGGAGCTGCCACCAAAGCCAATTGTGCGCGATGCGCTGGTGCCGTCGGCAAAGCTGGAGTTGATGAGTACCGTACCGTTGGGCAGCAGCGTGTACGGCGTGCCGTAGTTGCGGAACGCGTTGAAGTTGATGCCGCTCTCGCTCAGGATCAGGTTGCGCAGATACGCGGTGTGTGACCCCTGAATGCTGCCGCCGTAATTGGTGCGCTCGCCGCTATGCGCCGGAAGCTCACCCGTGAGCTGGCCAATCGGCGTCTGCTTGTTCCAGTTGCCCGCGAACGTCATTCCGAACGTCTGTCCCGTGCTCGAACCCGGCGGCGTGAAATTCAAGCTGCCGAATACCGAGCCCTGATCCTGCAAGCGATCGTTGGGAATTCCGCCACCGATGGTGGACGGAATGTGCGCGAGCTGCGTGAGTGCGAGGAGACGCGCAATGGAATCCGCCGACACGCCAGTGGCCTGGAGCGCCGTGGGATCCGTATTCATTAACGTTTGCAAATCGTTGGCGCGACGACCGAGCTGATAGGAGACGTTGTAATAGGCCTTGTCCATCACGATCGGCCCGGAGACCGCACCGCCAAGCGAGAGGTTGCTGTATTGCTGGCCAAGCGCACGCGCATTGCGATCGGTCCACTGCAGCTTGGGCGAGTCGACGTTGAGGCTCGAGCTGCGGCGAATGAAGTTGGAGCCCGAGCCTGAATTGATGTTGAACTGGCCGCCGCTGAACCCACCCTTGCTGACGTCGTACGGCGCGGTGTTCAACGAGCTCGATACCTGCGCGTCGCGCGGAATGTTCGATGCGCCAAAGGGCGATCCATTCAGCGTCGATGAATTCTGGTCGGCCGAAAGACCCAGCACGGAGAATCCGGCCGGATCACCATCGGCGCCCGTCACAGGCGTTACGCCTGGGATCGACGCGGCCATGGCGTTCAAGTCACCCTGCGCGCCGGCGGCGACGGCCGCGGAGTTGGCCGTCTGCTCGTTGCCGCCGACGTCGGCCTGCTTGTCGTTCCGGTTTACACGTCCACGCTCGGCAACGGCTCGCATGGTATCGAGTAACACCATGCGCGCCAGGCGCGCGTCTGCAACAAGGATGTCCTGGTCTGCGGTGCGCTTGACCTCGAAGCGCTTGGGCGCAAAGCCAATCGCGGTGACGTTGAGGAAGTAGTCGCCCTCACCACCGGGAAACGTGATGGTGAAGCGTCCGCTCTTATCGGTGCGCGCAGTGCGGTTGACACCACCTTGCACAGACGTCGCTGTGACGTTCGCGTTTTCTACTGCGGCGTTATCGGGACCAATGATCTGACCGCGGATGACGTCGACTGCCTGCGCGGCGGCCTG
>JBDTMO010000234.1:0-8093 GCA_039934235.1 bacterium
CGGTGACTGTCGCGGGCGCTTTCGTCGACCAGAAGGTCCGCTTGGGGTCCAGCAACACTGCGCGACGCTGCGCTGCGGCAAGCGGTGTGTCGCCAGCCAGCGCGATGCTCCCCTGCGGCGCTACAAGAAAAAGGCTGGCGACGAGTGCCGACACTCGGAATCGATGGACCATCACCGCGCGCATATATCAGTGGCGTAGGCCATAAACAAACGTATCACGGATGAGATAGGCACCACAACCACGGCATAATGACACCTTTTGGCTCTGGCACCAGTAGGGCGAACAGAGATTCGGCCGCCTAGATCATCCTTACTTACCAGCATTCCCGGCAGTATCTCTAACACCATGGATCTCTATTTGGTCTCACTGGCAACTGGCGCCGTGGGACTTGGCATTATGGGTATTGGCGGCCTGTCTCATGGCAGCCACGCGGGACACAGCCACAGCGGGCACGCCGGGCACAGCCACGCCGGTCATACTGGCCATGGTAGCCACGCCGGCCACGGCAACGCCGCTAGCCAGGAGCAGGGCATGGCGTCAATCGCGCAGCAGATGCCCGGCGCGTCGGCTGGCTGGCGATTGGGCTCGCTCCTCAACCCACGCCTCCTCTTCTCGCTCATGGTCGGCTTTGGCGCCGGCGGCATTGCCGCTACGCCACTTGGCGAACCATGGCAACTCGGCGCCGCAGTAGTCGTCGCGGCGGGTTTCGAGGCGTTCGTCATTGGACCGCTCTGGCGCTTTCTCTTTCGCTTCGAGTCGCGGGCCGCAACGACCCTCGAAAGCGCGATCGAAGATGAGGCGCGGGCAGTCACAGGCTTCGACGCAAACGGCAATGGCCTCGTCGCGCTCGACGTCGACGGACAGGTCGTACAGCTCCTCGCGACGCTCGCACCGGACGAGCGGGCGCGTGGCATACGCATTCGCTCCGGTGACCTCGTGCGCATCGCCGAGGTGGACGCAGCGCGCGGTCGATGCACCGTTACGGCGCCGACGCGTTGATCCCTTCATCCCTCAATCACTCACATGAATAACCTGGTAATCGCGGGCGTCGCACTCATTGCGGTGTTCCTTGTCATTCCCGTTATCGTCGCGTCGTTCCTTCGCAACGTGGAAGCGGGCACCATTCGCCTGGTGAGCTGGCTCGCCGGCGGCACGGTGATTTATCGCGGACCCGGCAAGTCAAAGGAAATCCCGCTCCTCACCACCGGCACGACCATCTCGAGCAAGGTCATCAACGTCGACCTCGACATCACGGACCAAACAGCTGACCTCGACGAAGGCGGCACGCCGCAGCCGATCAAGGTGCGCGTACTCGCCAGCGCGATCGTTTCTGTTGGTGACACGGACGTTCTCATCAAGACGGCAGCGAATCGCTTTTTCGCCAAGCCCGAAGCCGATCAGGTCAACACGCTCACGGATCTGCTCTCGAGCTCCGCGCGCCGAGCGATCAACCTGCTCACACATGACCAGCTCTTTTCGGCACGCACAGCCCCGCGCCTCGGCTCGGGTCCATCCGCGTCTGTTGCCGTGGTGGCCCCCACGCCTCGCGCGCTCACGGTGGCCGAGGGCGGCAGCATGGACACGCTCGAGGACGACGATGATCCGCTCGCGGTGATCATCCGCAAGGCGTGCTCACGCGAGCTTACGGATCTCGGGCTGATCTTCAATTCGCTGAACATCAAGGTGGTGCAGTCTGAAGTCGCGGACGCGCGTCGTCGCATGTCCGCCGCGGAAGCGCAGGCAACCGCGGACATCGTGCAGGCGCAGCAAGCGCGTCGTGCGAAGGAAGCAACGATTGAAGCGGAGCGCATCATCTCCGATCGCCAGCGTGAGCTCGAACAGACCAAGGCCAGCAACGCTGCCCTCATTGCGCAGGCTGAAGCAAAGCGCCAGGAATCCTTGGGACTGCAGCGCATCGCGGAGCTTGACGCAACGCAAATCGCACAAGCGCGTGCCGACGCCGAGCGTGTAACGATCACAGCGCAGGCGAATGCGGATGCGGAGGCAATTCGTATTCGCGTTGTGGCGTCGGCGCAGGCCGAGAGCATCGAGAAGGTGAATAAGGCAATCGCCGCCGGCGGCGAGAGCTACTTCCGCTATCGCCAGATCGAGATGCTGCCGGTCATCGCACCGCAGATCGCAGCGGCGCTTGCAGAGGCGCGGCTCATTACGGTGTCTGGTAGCGAGAATGGTGGTGCGGCAAATGGCACGACCAATCAGATCACGAGTGTGATCCAGACCGTGCTCGCCGCCCAGTTGGTGTCTAAGGGCGGGATGCTCGGCGACGTCGGCGATACGCGCGGCGAGAAGAAGTAGCGGCCTCGCAGAAGGGCAACGGCATTTATCGCGGACAAGGCCTATAGCTGTTAACAGCTATTGAAGCGCCTGAACCGCTCGGCGGAGGAGGACACGCGCGCTCAAGCTTACAACTTTGTTTCTGGGAGGCAACGCCAACGCACTCGTTGCGTTGGTGCGGCTGCATTGCCCGCTGAGCGCGCCACGCCCTCTTTCGCGGCCTCGAGGTCCGTGCAACATTGCACAGTCTCCTTCAATGCCGAATGCGCCACTTCGTCACGCCGCTCTTCATCCTCGCGCTCGTTGGATGCGCGCATCACGTGCCGCAAACGGCGCCGTCCAGCATGGCCCCTCGCGCTATCGCGGTGTATCGCGCTATCGCCGAGTCGATTTACGTGACGACGACGAAGCGGGTGGTCGCGGTGGCGGGTGCGTCGCTCGACAGCGCGTGCACGATGGCTCAGTGCACGGATCTCGCGGCGCGATGGGGCGTGGAGACGCTCTGGTGGGCGACGGGCGATTCGACCGAAGCGCGCGATGCGCGCGATGACCTGCTCGCACGCGCCGCACCGCCGTTCGACATTCGCGATGTGGCGCGAGGTCGCGCGATGTTGCTGGAGGCAGATCCTGGCGACGTTCCCTCCGTGGACGCTGACGTATCGGAGTGGGTTCGGTTTCGCGTGAGGCATGCGGATGCTTCGGGCGCGGTACGCATGTCACCAGTTGGATTCAGCCGATCGGGGCACACGGCAGTGGCGTTCGTCGATTGGCGCTGCGGTCCAACGTGCGGACACACGTTGGGCGTTGCGCTCACCGCAACGAGCGACTCAACATGGTCGGTGGCAGAGATGATCCTGATTTCGTCGCGTGGAAGGTGAATATGGAAAACCACACGTGATTGTCATCCGACGGATCAGTTGAAACTGGTCCTTCGCGCTCAGGACGGCAGCGTAGGATGGCGACTGTCGATCCATTGGCGAATGCCATCGCTGCTCAGCGGCGGTGACAGGAAGAAGCCCTGCACCAAATCGCAATTCAGCGCGCGCAATTCCTCCAGCTGCTCGCGCCGCTCGACACCTTCGGCGACAACGTCGAGTCCCAGCACGTGCGCGAGTTGAATGATCGCGCCAACTATCGCACGACGATGCGCATCGCTCTCGAACTGCTCGAGAAACGTGCGGTCGATCTTCAGGCCGCCTACCGGTAGTCGCTGCAGGTAGCTGAGCGACGAATATCCCGTGCCGAAATCGTCGATGCGCACGCGAATTCCGTGTTCGCGCAACTTGATGAGTACACGCATCCCAATCTCGGTGTCACCGAGTGCCAGGTCCTCGGTAATCTCGAACGCAATCCACCCTGGTGACGCTCCCGTTTCAGCCAGGATCGCCACGACGTCCTCGACGAACCCCTGTTCGGCCAGCTGCATGGGACTGACGTTGATCGAGATGTAGGCATCACAGGCCCCGGCCTTCCGCCAAGCGGCCAATTGCCGGCACGCCTCGCCAACGATCCAACGCCCCACGTCCTTCAGCAGCCCAGTCGACGCAAGCACGTCGAGGAACGCAGACGGTGGAAGGCAGCCGCGCGTAGGGTGCTCCCAGCGAATCAGCGCCTCGAGTGACACGAGCGCTCCAGTGACGCATGAGACGATAGGCTGATAGTGCAAGCGGAATTGGCCGCGCTCAAACGCGTGCCTGAGCTCCGCTTCCAATTGCAGCCGTGCCTTCGTGGTCTCATGCATCCCATCGTCGAACAGGGCGCACTGATTGCCACCCGACATCTTCGCATGGTGCACGGCGGCGTACGCATCGCGACTGACGTCCGCGGCGCAGTAGTGCGTGGGCAAAACGCGTGCAATGCCGACGCTCACCGATATCGCGATAGCGCGTCCTTCCACCATGAACGGCTCCGCGAGCTGATGCTGGATTCGCTCGGATACCGTCGTTGCCAGTGGACTGTCGCTCGAGCACCGCACGAGCAAGCAGAACTCATCGCATCCATACCGAGCGACCGTATCGAGCGGATGCAGGCAGGAGCGCAGGCGTTCGCCTACTGCGGCGAGCAAGCGGTTCGCGGCCTCCTTGCCATAGCTCGCACTGATGGCCGTAAACGCATCGACGTCGATTGCGAGCATCACGAAGTTGCTGCGCCCCTCACGCCGAGCTTGCGCGACGACAGCGTCGAGTCGCTCGGTCATGAGCAGTTGCCCAACGAGTGGCGATGCAGCGTCATCGCGCAGTTCGCTCAACAACGCGCGCGACATACTCGGGTTCGGCCGATCGCTCTGCCACGCCAGGATCCGCTCGCGTACACCCTGGGAGTTGCACACCAGTGTCGCGCGTAGTGTCATGCGCTTGTACGAGGCATCCGCGCACCGAACCCTGTACGCGAGCTCCGCTCGCGGATACGCAGCGGTCAGGCTGTTGAGCGTTGCAAGGAGCATCTTCGCATCGTCCTCGTGGACGAGACGCTCCCACGCGTCGAGTGCCGCCACCATCGACACCGCGGGCAGCCCCATCAACTCGCACCACCGCGCCGAGAAGGCGACGACTTGCAGCGCGAGATCCCACTCGACGACGCCCTCGCCGGCGACATCCAACGCCAGCGAGACGTACCCTTTCCCACCATCTACATCATCATTCGAGGCAACCATTCGTTCGCTCGGAGGTTCGGACCGCAGTGTACCCAGCCTTCGGCGCGCGATCCAATACTTCGTTTCTTGCCTTCCCATGCCCGCCGTCTCGCGATCACCAAGACCGCGTCGTAGCTTCGCGATAGCTGCAACGAAGGAACGTCACCGTGGAATTGCGTCATCTCCGGTACTTCATCGCGGTCGCCGAGGAATCGACGCTCATCGCGGCTGCCAAGCGCTTGCGTCTCGCCCAGCCTGCGTTAACACGCCAAATCCATGATCTCGAACGCGAGATCGGCGTTGATCTGTTCGAGCGTGGACCTCGCGGCGTCGAGCTGACACCTGCCGGGGATGTCTGTCTCGTCTCGGCGCGCCATATCCTGCGGCAGGTCGAGATAGCGATCGAGCGTGCGCGCGGGTCGAGTAGGGGCATCGTTGGCCGCTGCAGGATTTCTGTCGGCGCGCGAGGGCTGGCCTCAGGACTGATCGCGAGAATCGTGGCGGAGGTCCACGCCGAGTATCCAGCCATCGAACTCGTGGTGACGGAAGGCGTCGGCTTCCGCCAATGGAACTCCATCCAGCAGGGTGAGATGGATATCGGGCTCGGATTCCCGGCGAACAAGGACTATGCGGATCTCGTATCGGAGACGCTCGACTACGACATCTTCGATGCAATTCTCGTGTCGAGTACGCACCCGGTTGCAAGCCGCGCCAGCGTGACCTTGAGCGAAATGAAGGAAGACACGTTTCTCGCGTGGAAGTCCAGGATGTTGCCTGATTTCATTCGGCAGCAGAAGGCAGAATTCGCGCGCGTCGGCTTTACGCCCGCGCACACCCGCGAGTTCGAGGACATCTATTCCATCGCGGCCATGGTGGCAGCCGATCAGGGTTGGACGCTCTTTCCCACGAGCAACTCCGCGCTCGCCGTCGCTGGGTCGACGATCGTTCCATTGGACGGATTCAAGCTTCCAATTCCGCATGCCGTCGTCTCGCGCCGTGCTGAACAGCAACCGGTCGTGCGGACCGTGCTCGCCGTCATCCGTCGCGTCATGACAGCAGAACGAGCGACCACGCTGCGCGGGCCGGCGATTCCGTCCGGGTCGTTGGTTCCGTCGATCGAGGACGAGTTGGTTGGCGACGCAACGGACGAACCTGGAGGAGAACGTGGCTTCGAGCTTCGACACCTCCGGTATTTTTGCGCAGTCGTCGAGTCAAAGAGCTTCGGCCGTGCCGCCGAGCGACTCGAGCTGACACAGCCTGCGCTGTCACGGCAGATTCGCGACCTCGAGCGCACTGTTGGCGTGGACCTGCTCGAGCGCGCGGCGCGCGGCGCAACCACTACGCCGGCAGGCGAGTCGTTCTTCGCGAGTGCTCGTCGCATTCTCGACGAGGCTAACGCGCTTCCCGCTGAGGCGCAGCGCGCACGTCGCGGCGCGGTCGCTCGCTGTGTGCTTGGCGCCGTCTCCACGACGAGTGCGCACGCGTTGCTCACCGATCTCATTCGTCGAAGCGCGCATGAACTTCCGCGCCTCGAGTTCTTTGTCCAGGACTACCACACACCCATGCAGCCAGCGGCCCTCCGTTCCGCTGTAATAGATCTGGGACTCTGCCACGCGAGCCCGCTCTCCCCTGTGGAGGAACGTGGCCTCATTCGCGAACATCTCGTCCGTGACGTCGTCAACTGTGCGCTCGTTGCAGCGAACAGTCCGCTCGCCCGTCATCCATCTCTTTCATTTGGTGATCTCATCGATGTCCCGTTCCTGTTTCCGAACCGGACATTTCAACCGGGGATGTACGACCTGCTCTTTTCGATTTTCGATGACAGGGCGTTTCGTCCGCGAGTCGAGCAGTCGTATCAGGGATTGAAGACCATATGGACCATGATCGCCGAGGGACGGGGATGGGGAATCGGCTTTCAGTCACAATGCGGCAACCCACCGCCCGGAACCGTTGCCGTTCCCGTCATCGGCTTTACGATGCCGTGGGGCCTGGATGTCTTGTACCGTGACGATGAATCGCGAACGCCGATCCTTATCCTGATCGACATGCTGCACGATATCGCGCGCACTCACGAACAACAGAGCGCCGTCGCGTAGACCGTTCTTCCCACTGCGGCCGCCCTGAAATCGCGCCGCACGGCATGGCTTTGCAAGAGACGACGTATTGGTCCGGAACAGCACGGCCACCGTTCGGTGACCACTGTGGCCTTCGATGACTTCGCGGAAGAAACGCATCCTGATTACCGACGATTCTCCCACCGCGCGCGGGATCTCATTCTGCTCGACGTCAGCCTGCCCACCATGGACGGATGCGAGGCGTGTCGCGCTCTCCGCACCACGTCAAAGACCAAAGGATGATTCAGCGCTTGTAAGGAAGTGGTGGGCGAGGGCGGCTGAAGTTCCGAAGACACTTTATCGGTCGTGAGCGGAAACGCCTGCCCGGTCGTGGCATCGACGATCCAGATGGATGACGGCCGAGGATCGATGGTGACGACGATGGACTTGCCGTCGGGAGAGATGCTGGGAAAGCGATAGCCGCGCGGCTCCGCGTTGATTGGGGTCTCCTGACCGTACCGGTTCACGCGAACCAGCGATCGCTGAAATCCGCCGGGCACGTACACCAGCGTGCCGTTGTCCGACACCGTGAAGTACGTGGCGGCCCCACCCGGACCACGAAAGGCCTCGAACACCGGCGTCGACGCGCCCCGCACCGTGCCCTGCTGCACGTCGAAGCCCACGACGCGAACGCGTCCTTCGTTGTCGTCGAACAGCAACTGTTCCGTCGGGAGATATCGCGCTTGGCGCCCGCGGAACAGGATGCGCACGTCGCCGGATGCGAGGTTCATGACACCGATTCCGGAATCCGTACTCACGAGGGCGCGCGCATTGTCCGGCAGCAGTGCCGGCCACTTGAGCGCTCCCAACGCGTGACGTCGCGCGGACGATTTTGGCTCGGCGACGATGGCGACTGCCCCAGTGCCGTCGGTGCGGACGCGATGGAGCGCGCTGTCGCCGACTGCATAGAGCAGGCTGCCGTCGGTGCCCCAAGTCGCTCCAAATTCCGGCGACGGCGAGTCGATGACGGCGATCGGCGCACCGCCGCGTCGCGTCACCTTTTTCAGCTTGTCGTCGGCGAAGAACGCAATCCATTCGCCGTCGGGCGAGA
>JBDTMO010000235.1:0-8081 GCA_039934235.1 bacterium
TAGTTGCGCAGCTGACGTGCAGATCCTTCGACTCGCTACGCTCGCTCAGGATGACAGTGTTGCGCTTCACTCGCTCACGAAACCGAAACGAATAACCGCTCATACTGATCCGTGATCTTCTCCCACGTATAGCGCTCGAGAATCCGCGCGCTCGCACGCTCGCCAAGTGCTGCCGTCTCGCCTGACCACGCATCCACCTCGTCGACGAGCGCGCCAACGCTCACGGCGTTCGAAAAGAACAGCCCCGTGTCGCCCAGCGCTTCGCGATTGAACACCGTGTCGAGTGCAAGCACGCAGCACCCATACCCCATCGCGCGCAACAGCGCAGGATTCGTCCCGCCCACGGAATGCCCATGCAGGTATGCTCGGGCATTGCACCACAGCTCCTTGAGCACCGCCTGGTCGTGCACGTGGCCGACCATCACGATGCGCGGGTCGCTCTGCGCGATCTCACGAAGCTTCGCGTGAAACGCGTCAGCGTAATTGGCACTCCCCACGACGATCAGCTTTCGCGTCGTATGCGAGCGGCGAAAACCTTCGAGCATCGCGACGAGCGAATTCTCCGGAATCAATCGGCTGACAATCAAATAGTATCCATCCCGCTCGACACCAAACGCCGCGATGCGCTCCGGATTCGTCGAGCGCTCGACGTCAGCGCCATACGCGATCATCTCGGAATCAACGCCGAAATGCTCGCGATAGTAGACGCGCATCGCTTCTGCATCAGTGACCAGGCGGGTACAAAAGCGAACGGCCGCTCGCGCCGCCGATCGAAAATACGCGCGCGCCACAGGGCCCCACTTGTCCCGAGTCCAATCGAGACCATCCACATTCATCACGACCGGCCGTCCAGACAGTCGAGCGAGCGCTGTGTGATGTCCTAAACCGACGTTGACGAAGAACCACACGTCGAACCGCCGAAACATCAACGCATGCACGACGGCCAGCAGCGTAGACACGACCGCCGAGAAGTTCTTGCCACCCGGCGAAGGGAGGTACACCAACGTAACGCCATCCTCGAACGTCACGCGTCTCGCAGGAGAATGCGCTGACGCTCGGCAAAAGATCGTGACGTGGTGCCCGCGCGCCGCGAGTCGGGGCGCAATCTCGGCGAATGCTGTCTCGAATCCGGAAATCTCGAGATCGGGATGCAGACCACGCAGGCCAAACATCCCAATCCGGATGGGCGAACTAATAAGCGCCGTACCTGTTGACGACTGCTGGAATCGTGCGGCCGAGTATCCGGAGGTCGAGCGCGAACGACCAGGTGTCGATGTACTCGCGATCGAGGCGCACGACCTCCTCGAAGTTCATGATGTCGCTGCGTCCGCTCACTTGCCAAAGTCCCGTCAGCCCAGGCCGCACGGCGAGGCGAGTGAAGTGATGCGGTTCATAGTTCGACAAATCTTCCTCGAAGAACGGCCGCGGACCCACGAGTGACATGTCGCCAACGAGCACATTGTAGAACTGCGGAATTTCGTCGAGGCTCCAACGGCGGATCGTTCGTCCAAATCGCGTAACGCGAGGATCAGAACGAATCTTGAACAGCCGCGAATCGTCGCTCGCATTCAGGTGCGCGACGGACGCCTTCTCCCCGTCCGCACCATCGCGCATCGTGCGAAGCTTGTACATGCGAAAGCGTTTGGCCCCGATGCCCAGTCGAGTGTGCGAGAAAAACATCGGGCCGGGTGAATCGAGTTTCACCAACAGGGCCAGCACCGCGACGACAGGCGCGAACAACGCAATACCGATCAGTGCGCCTACGATGTCGAAGGTGCGCTTGAAGGGTAAATGTCGGTCCTCCACAGGAGCAACGCACTCGACGCGAGTATCATACTCGCTGCTCCAATGCTCTCGAGTGACGCCGTCGGCAATATTGAATTCTACCACGGCTGCCTCTCGTTCATGGTTCGACTCGACTGACCCGCTGGTACACAATCGCGTCACGCATCAAGTACATGAAATACGGACATTCCATCCGACGCATACCCTATGCAACTTCCGGCGATGATTAGTGGCTCCAACTCGCCGCACACCAGCAATCATGGGGCCAAAGGCGACATGGATGCCGTGTCGCCAGAAAGGCAAGCCGAACTCGCGCGACGGCTCGATCGTTTCGCTCGGACGCAGGATCCGTCCGCGCTCTGGCCAGGCCTAAGAGAGCCCGAGCGCGTAGCGGCAGCAGGCGAGATCGAGCGCCTTACGCGCAAGGTGCTGCAGAACCAGAAAGACATCTCCATCGATTCTGGTGACGCCCATCACACCTACGCCCTTTCCGTCGCCGCGCACACCACGGGCATGGGACCCCTTCTTGGTCGCTGGCTCGAGGACGGACTCATTACCGCGACGCCGGAGCTGCGTGAGCGCCTTGCCTGGCAGCTACACCACGCTCGGCGCCGAGCTGAGCGAATGGAACGCGAATCATTGCCCGCGTTCGATGCCATGATCGCGAACGGCGTGGTGCCCGTGATGCTCAAGGGCTTCCGCACCTCGCGCGAGTACTTCGAGGAGCCTGGTGTGCGACGCATGTCCGACATCGACGTGCTCGTCTCGAACGATCAGATTGCGCTCGCGGAGTCGGCGCTCGGCGCGGCGGGCTTTCGCTCGATCGGCACGCCGTTGGTGCCCTACAAACAGGACTTCATCGGTCCAGGAGTAGACGAGCGCATCTATTCGCTCGAGTGCTCCGATGAGCGCACGAAATGGGTGATCGAGCTCCACGCATCGCTCGATCGCACCTATCATCCGGGCGCCGTTGCACGGATCGACCGCGAGCGCGCGCGCCTCATTCCCTGCGACGTGTGCGGTCGCGCCCTACTCGCGTTGGCGCCAAGCGTCCTTTTGCTGGAGCTCGCTTGTCATTGCTCCCAGGAACTCGGGTCCAGCAGGCTGCTTCGTCTCGTCGAAATCGTGCGCGTCATCCGGGCGGAGCGCGCAGCAGGCCGGCTAAACTGGGACGACTTTCTCGCGATGCTCGAGCGCACCGGAGCGGCACGCTACGCGTTTCCCGCGCTCACGCTCGCCGAGCATCTCGCACCCGGTACGGTCGATCAGCGCGTCCTGGAACTCGGCGCGCGCGAATCGACATGGGCGGCTCGGCACACGGTGGCGCGTCTCGTTCCGGCGGGCGGCTCCATCGAGGAGCTTGGGCTGTTGCGGCAGATCATGTGGATGCGCGGGCCCGCTGCGTTCCTGAACAGGGCGGTCCGCCTGGTTGCGCCGGCGTCGCAAGGGCGCCCCGGCCTCCTACCAAGCTGGCGCGTTCGGTGGAGACAGGTGCGCGCCGGGCTGCTTTCATTCCGCGCTCCCGACGAGCGTCGAAGTGACGACGCTCGCATCCTGTAGATTTTGCACGCGCCATCGCGACAGGTGATGAGAATGCGTAATTTCGCCAAGCGAGAATTCACTCGTCCCCGCCCACTGCCGCGTTGACCGTCGCTCTCTTCGCGCCCTGCTACATCGATCAGCTCTACCCGCATGTCGCGATCGCGGCACTCCATGTACTCGAACGGCTTGGCGTAAATGTCGACGTACCCATGGGTGCGCCATGCTGCGGCCAGCCTCCGTCGAACGCCGGCTTCGAGCGACTCGGAGAACCCGCGCTCCAATCCTTCGTTCGCACATTCAGCGACTACGAGCAAACAATCGTGCTCTCGGGTAGCTGCGCGATGCACGTACGATCACATGCGTCGCACCTGGGCGCGCCGGGCACCCGCGTCGCAGCGAATACAGTGGAGTTCTGCTCCTTTCTCCACGACACCATCGGCCTCGAACGCATCACCTCGCTTGGCGCGGCGTACCCACGACGCGTCGCGGTTCACATCGGCTGCCACGGGTTGCGCGGGCTGGGCCTCGCATCACCAACCGAATTACAAATCAGCCCCTTCGACAAGGTGCGCGCACTGCTCGGAACCGTCAGCGGCCTGTCCTTCGCACCGCTCGCGCGCCGCGATGAGTGTTGCGGATTTGGTGGGTCGTTTGCCGTGGGTGAACCGGCGGTGTCAGCGCGCATGGGACGCGACCGTCTGCGCGACTACCGGAGCGGAGACGCCGAGGCGGTTGTCTCGTCGGACGTTTCATGTCTCATGCATCTCGACGGGCTTGCACGCCGAGACGGCCTCACGTTGCCGATGATGCACGTGGCTGAAATTCTCGCCGGATCCGTGTCATGAGTACGCACGCGACACGCGCGTTGCCGGTGTTGGACAGCACGCCCGTCGATCACGCCGGTGCGGCGGCCACGTTCCTCGAGAATGAAACGCGCGTCGACTGGCACGACGCCGCAATCTGGTTCGCTCGCGAAAAGCGCGATCGGGCCGCCAACGAAGTTCCGGAATGGGAGGCGCTCCGCGCGCTCGCGTCGGACATCAAGGAACACACGCTCTCGAAGCTCGACGAATATCTCATCACCTTCGAAGCCGCCGCAACGGCAAATGGCGTAACGGTGCATTGGGCGCGCGACGCGGAAGAGCACAATCGGATCGTCCTCGAGATCCTCGAGTCGCACAACGTGCGCCACCTGGTAAAGAGCAAGTCGATGCTCACCGAGGAATGCGGACTCAACGCATACCTCGAAGCACGCGGCGTAAGCGTCGTCGACACGGATCTTGGCGAGCGCATCGTTCAACTGCGCGGTGAGCATCCCAGTCACATCGTCACGCCGGCAATTCACCTCACGAAAGAGGAAGTTGGCGAGACGTTCGCCGAGCATCTCGGCACTCCAATTGGCCTCAGCGATCCGACGGAGCTCACAGCGGCCGCCCGCATACATTTGCGCGAGAAATTCCTCGGTGCGCACGCAGCGATGACGGGTGTAAACTTCGGCCTCGCCGAAACGGGCGGCATCGTCGTCTGCACGAACGAAGGAAATGCCGATCTCGGCATCGCCCTCGCGCCAATTCACATCGCGTCAATGGGAATCGAGAAGTTGATTCCTGGTCCAACTGAGCTTGCGGTGTTCCTTCGCTTGCTCGCGCGCAGTGCGACGGGGCAGCGCATCACGGTGTATACGTCGCACATGCATCGGCCGGCCGAAAACCAGGAGTTGCATTTCGTGCTCGTGGATAACGGCCGCACGGAGCAACTCGGCCGTCCCGATTTTTGGCGCTCGCTCAAGTGTATTCGCTGCGGCGCCTGTATGAACACGTGTCCGGTCTATCGGCGCTCTGGTGGCTACAGTTATGGCGCAACCGTTCCGGGACCGATTGGGTCTATCCTCTCGCCGGGCATTGATCTTCATAAGTACGGCGCGCTCCCCTTTGCTTCCACGCTGTGCGGTTCATGCACCGCAGTCTGTCCCGTCAAGATCGACCTCGACGCGCAGCTCTATAAGTGGCGACAAATTGTCGTGGAGGCGGGCGAAGCGAGTGTCGCGAAGCGGACAATCGCGAGTGCTGGTGCGCGTGTCCTCGCAAGCCGCCGATTGCTGACGATGGGTGGCGCAGTCATGCGCGCGATGCTGCGCGTGCTTCCCGCGAGCGTGATGCGCAAGCTCGCGGGCACGTGGGCGAACGATCGCGAGTTACCACAGCCAGGCGGCGAGAGCTTCAGTGCCTGGTACCAAGCACGCGCACAGCGAAATCGCGACGGAGGCAGCAATGTCTCGTGACGCGATATTGAAAGCGATTCGTGCCGTCCGCCCAGCAGAGGTCGCGCGGCCAAACGTGGCGGCGAGAATCTCGAGCGCTCCACCACTCACGGACGCCGCGCTCGCCTTCGCCAACGCGGCGGAGGCAGCGAGCGCGCGAGTAATCCGTGGCCGTCGTGCCGATCTCGCCGCACTCATTGAAGCGGCGTATCCGCCAATTGGTCGAAACGTCTCCGCGATGAATGACATCGACGCATCAGCACCGGCGGAACTGCCACATTCCTTTGCGAACACCGACGTATTCGTTTGCGAAGCGGTGCTGGGCGTCGCAGAGAATGGTGCGGTGTGGCTCCCGCTCTCACGTCTTCGTCATCGAGCCGCACTCTTCCTCGCCCTGAACGTCGTCGTTGTGCTGGACGCCGAGAAGGTCGTCAGCGACCTCCATCGCGCGTATGAGTCCATCGACGCGTCGGCGGAAGGTTTTGGCGTGTTCGTCGCCGGCCCATCCAAAACGGCGGATATCGAGCAGTCGCTCGTCATTGGCGCGCACGGAGCAAAGAGTCTTACCGTCGTGCTCCTGTCATCGTAAGCGAGCGACGCCAACCTTTGTCATCCTGAGCGAGCGAAGCCAGGGCCTGTCATCCTGAGCGAGCGAAGCGAGTCGAAGGATCCGCACCCCAACCCGACAAGCAGATCCTTCGACTCGCTGCGCTCGCTCAGGATGACAAGGTGCAGATCCTTCGACGCGCTTCGCTTGCTCAGGATGACAGCTTACACGAACTCCACAAACCGGTCACACGTGAGCTGCACCAATTCATCCAACGGCATGCTCCAGAACGTCTCATTGAAGATCTCCACCTCGATCGGCCCGCGATAACCGGCGCGCTCAACCGCGCGACGCACCGAGCGCAACTCGATCACGCCGTCGCCCATCATGCCGCGGCTCATCAACACATCGCGCGACGGCACCAGCCAGTCATTCACGTGGTATCCCGCAATGCGATGTCCCAGCAACGCGATCTCCGCGTCGCGCTCGGGATCCCACCACACGTGATACACGTCCACCACCACGCCAACCACCGCGGGATCGTAACGCTCGGCAAGCAGCCGTGCCTCGCGCAACGTCGTGATGCACGATCGCTCAGCCGCGAACGCAGGATGCAACGGCTCGATGCCAAGGCGCACACCCGCCGCTGCGGCATGCGGCGCAATAGCTTCGATGCCGTCGGCAACCATTGCGCGCGCCGCCGTGATGTCGCGATCCGGCGCTGCTCCACACACAAGCACAAGCACTTCCGCACCGACCGACGCCGCATCGTCAATGGCGCGACGATTATCGTCAATGCGCACTCGGCGATCATTGGCCGTCAGGGCGGGAAACATCCCTCCGCGACAGATGCT
Organism: bacterium; assembly: GCA_039934235.1. Lineage (GTDB taxonomy): Bacteria > Gemmatimonadota > Gemmatimonadetes > Gemmatimonadales > Gemmatimonadaceae > AG11. The sequence goes on from JBDTMO010000235.1 coordinate 6,989, forward strand.
CGACACCGATACTCCCGCATCGCGCAACAGTTGAGCGGTCTCCTTGACGCCGGTCTCGGCAAGCTTGTGTCGCCAGATACCGATTGACGGCACGGAGTGTCGCGCGCAACTCTCGATCACTTGCGGCAGGCTCGCGCGCTCCGCGGTCGCTTGATTGAAGCTGAGGCGCTGGACATCGGCGAGCAGTGCGACGGCCGGGCTCATGAGATTCCCGCGACGGCAAACACCCCACGCGCGCGTGAGGCCGCCAGTTCAGGGTCAACGAGCATTCCCGCCGCATCCGCAAGGCGAATCAACTCTGCCAGGTGAAGAACCGATCGCGCGCTCTCAGCGCCGCCGAGCATGCGAAAGTGAGATTGATGTCCGTTGAGGTACGCGAGAAACACGATGCCCGTCTTGTACGCATGCGTCGGCGCGCGAAAGATGTGTCGCGAGAGCGGAACCGTCGGTGCGAACACTTCCTCGTATCGCGCGACGTCGCCAGCGTCGAGCGCCTGGAGCGCCGCTGACGCGGCGGGTGCAATTCCGTCGAAGATGCCGAGCAGTGCATCACTGTGCTCGTTACCCTCGCCAAGAATGAGCTGCGGATAATTGAAGTCATCGCCAGTGTACATGCGCACGCCGGCGGGCAACCGACGCCGCATGTCGATTTCCTTCTGCGCGTCGAGCAGCGAGATCTTGATGCCATCCACCTTGTCGCGATGCTCAGCGATGATGCCGAGGCACACGTCCATTGCATCGTCGAGATTGCGCGTACCCCAGTAACCCGCCAACGCCGGATCGAACATGTCGCCGAGCCAATGCAGAATCACCGGACTGCTGGCTTGGCGCAGGATGCTACCGTAAACTCGCGCGTAGTCGTCCGCGCTTGTCGCCGCTCGTGCAAGCGCGCGACTGGCCATCAAGATCACACGACCACCCTGGCTCTCCACGTAGCCGACCTGCTCAGCGTACGCGCGCTCGACGTCATCGAGCGTGACGCCGGGCCCCGCAAGCAGATGATCCGTGCCCGCGCCGCAGGCAATTGCTCCCCCCTCGGCTCGGCTGTCCGCCAACGCGCGCGCAATCAGCTCCTGCGCGGCTGGCCACGTAA
>JBDTMO010000236.1:0-8043 GCA_039934235.1 bacterium
GGTCATGCGATCGACGCTCGCGACATACCTCCGGCAGGAGGCCGACGCCGGCACCCTGGCGATCGCCGACCCCATGGCCGCTAGCCGACAATTCGGGATGCTTGCGTACGGCGAATTACGCGAACGAACGATGCTTGGCGAAACGGTCACCGAGGAGATGATCACCGCCACAGTCGGGCGCGCGGTGGCGCTGTTCCTCACCGGTTACGCGATCGGCGTTGCCACCGCGAAGACAACGGATGGCTAGACGACGGGATACCGATAGACGACCGACGGCGCCCCGAAGAATTCGACGGTTTCCGCGGGAACCGCTCCAAGGGACGTGGCCACGCGAATGGATCCCGCATTCGCGGGCCGGATAATGCTTGTGATGGCGCGATGCCCGAGTTCTTCGCGGGCGAACCGTAGCGCAGCCGCCGCGCCTTCGCGCGCGTAGCCGCGGCCCCAGGCATCCGCCGCCAGGACGTACCCAATCTCAAAGGCGGGAAATCCCTCAGGCTCGTGACAGCCGATGCGACCGAGGAGGCGTCCGGTCGCCTGTTCTTCAACCGCCCAGAGTCCGAAGCCGCGGAGCGACCAGTGCCCGATGATCATCGCGAGTTGGCGCCACGCATCTGCACGCGAGAGCGGTTTCCCCTCGCCGAGAAATTGATTGACGTCCGGGTCGGCCATGATTGCTGCATACGCTTCGAAGTCGGCGGCGGCAAAGCCGCGCAACAGCAGGCGGTCGGTGGTGAGCTGCGGAATGGCGAGCATGGGCTCCGTTGTTGTACGCGGCGATCGCGCGTTGGCCTCGTCAGCTCCGGACAGAGGCAGTCGTGTCGGCCAGGACAGCTCGCATTGGCGGTGGAAGGGACGCGCGTGTTGAAACTGCTCGCCGCGCAGCTTACTCGAAACCTCGCGCGACTCAAGGCGTAGCCAGTAGCCGTCGCTCGCACCGGGTGCGTTCTGCATGCGACCAGCCGGGGTGCGATCTGTGCCAGGTCAGCCGATGAGCGCATGCCCATGCCCGCCGAACAACCGGTGACTACACACTCCACGGTGTGGTCGGCGGCTCCATCATCGCCTCGATCGTCTCGTACCACGCAGTGCCAGGCGTCAACCGCGCGAGGTACTTCCCCAACCGCTCCCGCGCCGGCTCGCCACGAAATGTCACCGCAGATCGCACGCCTTCGGCCACCCGCTCATCGCCGCAAAATGGTGCCAGTGGTGCGCGCTCCGGCGTGTGCAGGATGGCCTGCGTCGCGACATCGATCAGCGCATCCTCGATGGGCTGCAGCCAGGCACGCACGGCACCCGGCCGCGCCGCGAGCCACGACGCAATTTCCCCACGGCGCGACGGGTCGCTCTTTACCCGCTGCGTAAGCGCCTCGCGAAGATCGACCCAATTCCGCTCGAGAAAAAATGGCGGAACGGCGCAGGCCTCATTGCCACCAGCGAGAATTCCTGCAATGAACTCATGCATGCGAGGGCGGAGCCGTCGCGCTCGCTCGTTGAGCAGGCGCTCCGTGAGCGACCGTCGCCTCGGGACGGCGCTGACATCCGGATCCGTGGTGAGACCGGGTGTCTCTCGCCCGCGGCCCCATTCCGCACTCATGATCTCATCGCGAGCGCACTGCGCCACCGCCGCGTTGAGCGTACCGCTCGCATTCAGCAGCACGCCGAGCAGCGCATCGCGCGCCGGTGCACTTTCGTCGTGTCGCGCGGCGTAGGTCACGAGACTCCGCACGTCGTCCCCCGACGGCGCACCTTCCAGGTACTCGAGCGCGACAAGACCCAGCTCGGTCGCCGCCTCGCTGCCCAGAGTCAGCGGCGTGCGACCGGGATCGGCGAGGATAGCCGGAAGCGGCGTCGTCAGTGTGATCGTGATCATGTCGGTCTCATCATGCTGCAGAAGCAGTGCTTCGCCAGAATCAGGCCGTACAAAATCGGGACTTTACCCCGAGGAGCGACCTCCCGATGTGACGCACGACTCAAACTTTCAAGAAGTTCTCATCACATACGCGCACAGACGATCTCAACGGCACAACGCTTCCGTTCATCATCGCGGGCAACGTCAACTCAATTCATGCTGTTGCGTACGCTACGCTCACCGAGCGACAGGTTCCAGTACGCCATACCCGAATACTAAGCAGTCGCCCGCATTCTTTGTCACGGGCGCGGCACGATTCCCCGACGATGTGCACGTCGCGACTACGTAGCGTCAGGCGGCAGCTGCCGGGAGAGCAACGTGATGGACAGCATCGATGGTCATCTGTCTCATGCACCAACGCGCATACAATCGGCCGAACAGCAGGCCGAGTACGCGTCCTACGCCGCGTGTGGGGAGGTCGTAGTCGATGGCAACGCGCAAGCTGGCCATGCGCCCACGGGGCGCCAGTTCGAAGGACATGCAATAGCGACCAATGACGAGCAGACGTGGTGTGCCGATGGTCTCCCACACCTTCCGGACCGGTGCATGATGGACCGTCACGACTTCCTCGGCGAACATCGATGCTCCAAATACGCGTCCCCGAAGCACGATGTGCGAGCCAACGCGCCGGCCCATCCGCTCATCGACGATCGTCCGCATCTTGCCACCGCCCACGCGCCACGACGGCAGGCTCAGGTGCGAGGACAACCTGGCATGATCGTCGAGCACCGCGAACGCCTGCTCCGCTGGTACCGCGATAATGGCATTGGTCTCTTCATGCTGTGCGTACATGGTTGCCGGTCTGCAGAGGTGGCGATCGGTTCCTCACCGATGAAGATCGGCAACCATTCCGCGTTCCACCGTCGGGAGACGTTTGCTTTCTTCAGCGGGAGTTTCCTGACACGTCGTGAGCTACGGCAACGCCGGGAGCGCACACGGCGCTGCATGCAGTTCCGACCACAGATCTCCGACGTCTTCGAGCCGCTCGGCCATGTTCCGCAGCATGAAGCTTTGCGGTGTCACTGTTCCGCGCTCGACTTCGTCCCAGGTACACGGCGCTGATATCGGAGCATGCGTCTTGGGACGAACCGCGTACGCCGCCGCGAATGTTGCTCCGAACTCATTGCGTCCGGTGTCGACAAGAATGCGCCCTCCGCGATCGGCTTTGTAAAACTCCAGCGTGAGATGTGCGGGGTCGCGCTCGACGAGCATGCGCCCCACGCGGTGGCCGAAGCGCGCGACGTGTCCTGCATCAGCGTGTCCGTCCAGAGGCACGACGACGTGAAACCCCTTGGAGCCCGACGTCTTCACCCAACTGCTGCAGCCCAATTCCGCGAGCAGATCGCGAAGGAGGAGCGTGGCGTTGCGCATGGTCACCACGTCATCATCGAGCGGATCAAGATCGAAGACGCAGAGATCGGGATGCGAGAGGTCGGGCACGCGCGAGACCCACACATGCGGCGTGATGCAGTTCTGATTCACCAGCCACATCACGCCGCGGACGTCGGTGATGATTGGGTAGTTCACGACGCCGTCCTTCTTGGGCACCGCGACTGTCTCGAGCCAATCCGGTGCGCCCTTGGGAATGTTCTTCTGGAAAAACCCCTTTTCACCGATACCGCGGTGAAAGCGCTCCATCGTGATGGGACGGTGGTGGATGAGCGGCACCATGAGCGGCGCAACGAGCTCGTAGTGTGCGGCGAGCTCGCCCTTGGTAATGCCATCGTCCGGGAACAACACCTTTTCCGGATGTGAGATCATGATGCCGTTCGTGGAGAATTGTGTCGGCCTGTGACGTAGAACACGAATCTCGTGTTCGCCATTCGGAGTAGTTCGTAGCGAAGGCGCGATTACCGTACGTCCTTTCGAACAGCCAGCAGTCTCGAGTGGCGGAGCTTGCGGTGCACGGTCCATTCAATGAATGCGACGTGCACCACAATGCTCGGCCGCACCCAATGCATGCGAAGGCGCGGCAAGCCAGTGGCCTTGGTGAACGGCGTCGTGTCGATGGCGAGCGTGTCGAGGTGTGCGCGCAACTCGAGCAGGAGCTGCGTATCGAACCCGGTGCCCACCTTGCCCGCAAAGATAAAATCGTCGCCTTCGACATAGCCGACGAGCAGCGCGCCGAGTCCGATGCGGGCGCCTTGTGGGTCGGTGAAGCCGCCGACGACGAAATCCTGCGAGGTTTCGCACTTCATCTTGAGCCAGTGCTTCGATCGTTTCTGCTCATAGGGCGAGTCTCTTCGCTTCGCGATCACCCCTTCCCAACCCTCGGCGCAGGCGCGCTGCCACGGTTCGGCGTCAATGACTTCTGACACCCGATGGAGTGGTGCGTGGAGACGCAGTGCGTCCAACAGCGCGCGTCGGTCGACGAGCGGCAACGAGGTGACATCGCGTCCGTCGAGCCACACGACGTCGAAGATGTGGTATGCGCCGCGATCGGGACCCCACGTCAGTTCGCCGTCGAGGATTGCGTCGTGTACCGGCAGGTTTCCAATCGCCTCGGCAATTGCGGGCAAATGCTGCGCGAGATGATTGCGTGAGTACAGGCGGACGTCGCTACCCTGCTTGAAGGCGAACAGGCGGATGCCGTCGAACTTTCGTTCGAAGGTCCAGTCGTCGCCGGTGAATCGCTCCTGCGTGAGCGTCGCTGCCATGGGTTCGACCCAATCCGGCAGCAGTGTGGATTCCATATGTCCTCACGGTCGTGAGCATGGGGTAGCAGCACGTGACACTGCGCTCCACTACATCGCCCGTACACAGAATAGTCAGACGTTAACTCTGGCGAGCAGCGTGCCGATACTCCGTCGGTGGACCGTCTGCGCACCAGAGTCAACACTCTCCCACACATCCGATGTCGACCTACACACGCCGTTGGGCCTCGTTCGCGGGCGCAGCTCTCTTGCTCGTCGCAACTGCGGCGTGCGCAGACCGAACGACGTCAGCGCCAGCGCCCTCGGTCGTCGCGCCCGACGTTCCTGCGGCCCTGCACCTTCGTTGCGGCGTTGACGTCCACGCCCTGACCGTCGATTGCGGATCAGCCGAACTGCCTGCCGGACCAGGCGTGTTGGCCGACCAGCACACTTTTGGTGGGCAGGGGCAGTACGTCAACCTGGTGTCGAGCGGCGTGACGTACGCAGGGGGTACGTTTTCGTTCAATACCACGGTGCAGAACGTGAGCAGCCTCGCGATGTCCACGGATGACGGTGCGACACGCGACGACAACGGCATGCGCGTCTTCATCAATACCGGGCCGACCGTGACGAGTGGCACAGGTGCCATCACGGTGGCGAATGCAACGGGAGCGGGAACGTTTCTTTCCAGCAACCAGAGCTACTTCCAGTACGGCGGCAAGATCGGCGGCACCGACCAGCCGGAGCTCGGCGGTGACGGCATTCTCTCTCCAGGTGAGGTTTCCACCGCGAAGAACTGGCAGTTCACCATTCCTGCCACGGTGACGACATTCAGCTTCGACGTGTATGTGAGCGCCACCACGCCGCCTGGCGTTCCAACCACCCTCGCGCCGCAGGTGACCAGCGTGAGTGGAACATTGGTTCCGGGCACGTCTGCGATCATCACCGCGACGAACATCAACGTGACGCCGACGGCCAACTCCGTGACGATCGGCGGTCGTGCCGCAGCCATCACGGCGGGCACGGCGAACACGTTGACGGTGACCGTCCCATGCGTCGCGAGCGGCGCCGGAGTGCCGGTGTACGTCACGACGAGTGGCATGCGTGGCGCGGTGTCGCATCAACCCTTGCTTGTTGCGCAACGCACTGTTGCTCTCGGTGACGTACTCGTCCTCACGAGCTCAACGGAGTCGTACTGCAACGAGCTGACGCCCGCGGCTGGTCCGGCGCGCTATATCGTCTCCGTCTTCAGCGCGAGCACGACACCAAATAGTAACTCGCCGTTCCAATTATCAGGTGATCCGAGCGCTGGACCCACCGGCCTGGTGTCGGTTGGCACGCCGGTCGTGCAGGCGTCGATCGCCGCTCCCGCCGCGCCGCTTCAGGCCGTCACTGCCGTCGATCGCGAACAGCAACGTCGCGATGTGGCGCACAGCCGGTTGCTCGATCAGAATGCGGCCTCGTTTACGGCGTTGCGCGCCTCGTCAGCGAAAATGGCATCGCGCCGAGTCTCGGCGTCGCGAGTGCCGTCCACCCGAACACAATTGCTGACGCCGCCGGCGACGCGTCAATTCCGCGTACCGAACATCATCGCGGGCGTGCCGAACAACCAGTGCAACAGCTACTACGTCGTCGACGCCACCCTCGTGTACTCGAGCGGCAAGATCGCCATCTATGAAGATGCCGCGACGCCTGATGCCTTCAAGGACGCGCTCAACGCGACGATGGCCGCCTACTATGTGAAGATCGGCGACCAGTTCAATGCGGACATGGAGCCGATCATCCGCAACAACTTTGGTGACTTGCTGCGCCGAGACGCGCAAACGGACAACGATGGTCAGGTGGTTGCGCTCTTCACGCCACGCATCAACACCTCGTTCTCCGCAGTATCCGGCTTCGTGGTTTCGTGCGACCAGTTTTCCAACGACGACGTCAGCGCGCCCGCGGTGGGCGGACCGTACACGGGATCGACCGGATCGACCAACGGCTCGAGCAACCTCGGCGAAGTTTTTTACGGTTACCAACCGGTTACCGCCGGCTCCGGATATGGTGGCAACACGGCCGACAATTGGTATCGCACTATCCGCACGACCATGGTCCATGAGTTGAAGCACCTCGCATCCATCGCGGCGCACGTGGAGAACAACGCGCCGTCGTACGAAGCCGCGTGGCTGGAAGAAGGGACCGCGCGCCTCGCCGAGGAAATCTGGGGGCGTGAATCCGTGGATGCTCTCGCATGGAAAGCCAACACCGGTTACGGGACCTTTGCAAACCCCGTCAACATCTATTGTGACGTGCGCCCCGGTTTCGCGGAATGCGATGCCAACGTCCGACGTCCCGCGTCGATCATGCAGAAGCATTTCACGTCGCTCTACACGAATATGTTCGGCACCAATGCGCGCCTGCTGTCTCCATTTGGCGCGACCACGAGCGACACCCAATCGTACTGGTACTCCACGGCGTGGTCACTCGCGCGGTATGCGATCGATCGGTACGGTGTGTCCGACGCGGCGTTCCTCACGGCACTGACGCAGTCCACGACAACGGGCGTCACCAACCTCACCACGCAAGCCGGCGTGTCGATCGATCAACTGCTCGGAGGCTGGGCGACGTCTTTCTACACAGACGACTATGCCGGCTTGGCCTCGCCGAGCGCCGACATACAGATGCCGACGTGGAATTTCAGGAATATTTACGCGGGGCTGAATACGGACTTTCCTTCCACGTACACGTTGGCATATCCGCTCGTACCGCAAGCACGCGCGTTCGGTACGTTTGCGCCGGTAGCCGTTACGACACTGCGCGGCGGCGGCGTGCTCTGGTATGTGATCACCGGTACGCAAACGCTCAACCAGCTGCTTCGTCTCGAGATCAACGGCGGTGGGCAACCAAGCGCATCACTTCGATTGGCGGTTGCCCGCATTCAATAGAACTGCCAAGTGCAGCGCGGGCTGACGGAGCCGGTCATCCTGAGCGAGCGAAGCGAGTCGAAGGACCTGCGCCGTCTTATCCCCACGGAGTGCAGGTCCTTCGTTACGCTCGCCGCATGGCAGTGTTTACAAACACCTCATTCCACTTTTGGAATGAGAGTCGGCAAACGACCTACGCCAGCGCATCGCGACAGTACTTCAGCGCTCGCGCAATTTCCGTCATGCGGTCAGAACCCGCCGGGACCGGATACTCGAATTCGATCGTCGCCTGCATGGGCCAGTTGTTGTCGCGAATCAGGCGCAACACTTCGACGATCGGCGTATCACCGGTGCCGAACGGCACATTCGGGCCCTCATTGAGCTTCCGATCCTTCACGTGCACGTGCGTAATGCGATCATGGTACTTCTTGATGAACTCCACCGGCGAGTAGTTGTTGCCGGCGATGAAGTGCCCGAGATCCACGTTCGCGCCATTGTGCTTGGCGAGCGAAAACGCGTTTTCCCAAATGGCAGGCGTCACCTTCGTGTGCCCGTGATAGCCAACCATGAGTTGGTGCTGGTCCGCAAA
>JBDTMO010000237.1:0-8040 GCA_039934235.1 bacterium
TCATGGCGCCAACGCTGGACGCGAATGAATTCGTGCTCGTGCGTGATCAGTTCCTCACGATTGCGCGCGAGAAGAATACGCAGCCGGATGACGCAGCAACGGAACTCGCGGACAGCCTGCTGTACGTCAACCATCCAAACTCGGTGTCGCCAACGGGCACACCGGAGTCGATCTCCGCACTCACCGCCGCGCAACTCAAGCAATACCACACGCAGCAGTTCGTGACGTCTCGTATGCTGCTGGTGGTCGTGGGTAACGTCGATCGTGCACAGGTGGAGCGCCTCGTACGCGCGACGCTCTCGACGATGCCGCGCGGGACGTACAAATGGACATCGCCGCCGGTTGTCACGACGACCGGTCGCGCGTTGGCGATCGACAACAGGCCGTTGCCGACGAACTACCTGCTTGGCTATGTGCCGGGGCCTGCAGCAACAAGCCCCGACTACGCGGCGTTACGCGTTGCGACGGCGGTTTTGTCTGGGCGCCTGTTCACGGAGGTGCGCTCACGTCGCAACTTGAGCTATGCCGTCGAAGCACCGTTCCTCGAGCGCGCGCATGCAATTGGTGGGCTGTACGTCACAACGGTCAACCCGAATCAAGTCCTGCGCATCATGCGCCAGGAGCTGACGACGCTGCAGACGGAAACCGTCGAGTCAGCGGGGCTCAAGCGGCTGGAACAGCAGTTCATCACCGAATACTACCTGAAGAACGAGACGAACTCGGATCAAGCGAATGTGCTTGCGCGCGCCGAACTGTATCAGGGTGATTTTCGGGCATCGGACCGATTCATGGAAGGGCTGCGGCAAGTCACGCCGGAGGACGTACGACGCGTGGCGCGGCAGTACCTCAAGGACTTTCGCTTTGCGTACGTCGGTGATGCATCGAAGCTCGACCGATCGCTGTTGAATCAGTTCTGATCAGAAACCTGCGCCGCCAAGCCAGGCGCTTTGCTCAGCGCGAGGGGTTGGCGTGGCGCTTCGAGAGTATTGCTTGCACGTCGGCCAGAGTTCCACCGGTCGAGTGTAACGCGACGAGCGCGTGATAGAAGACGTCCGCCGTTTCTTCGCGCGCGCGCTCCACATCACCATCGGCGCACGCCGTAACAAGTTCCGCAGCCTCTTCGCCCAGCTTCTTCAAGCGAAGGTTCCGATCGTTGAGCAGTCGCCGCGTGTAGCTCGGTGATGTCTGGCTCGACAGAGCACGTTCTGCGATGATTGCATCGAGTGTCGATAGGGCGTCTGAATGGAGCGCGACATCGCCAAAGCAGGAGCGCATTCCGGTATGGCATGCAGGCCCTTCTGACGTCACGCGCGCGAGCACGGCGTCACCATCGCAATCGGCACTCAGCGAAACCACGCGCTGCACGTTTCCACTCGTTGCGCCCTTGTGCCAAAGACCACGCGTGCGACTGTGGTAATACATCTCGCCGCTTTCGATGGTGCGCTCGAGCGCTTCACGCGTTGCATGTGCGACCATCAGGATCGCGCCTGTTTGTGCGTCTTGCGCAACCACAGTGACGAGACCGGCGCCCTTTGCGAAGTCCAGCTGGTTCAGGTCGAGCATATCAGGACGGGCTGGGATATGAGAGCAGGGCGCGAATTGGATCTGCGAGCGCAGCATTGGTTGCGATAGAACTTCCACCGAACGCCGTCGCACGCCCCGACCAATCGGTGAAGCAGCCACCCGCCTCTTCGATGATTGGTTGTAATGCGGCCGTGTCCCATAGCGACATCACGGGATCGAGCATCGCCTCTGCGCGTCCGGTTGCGACAAGGAAATATCCGAAGCAGTCGCCCCATGTGCGGCTTATCGCAGCCGCATTGGCGATGCGCTCCCAACCCGCCCGCTGAGCGGGCCGATCGCGGAAACGTTCGTCCGTCGTAAGCACAGTGGCTTTGCCGAGCGTCGCCACACGAGACACCGAACAGCGCGATCCATTCCACCAGCAGCCAGCTCCAGGTGCCGCGGCGATCAACTCACCAATGGCGGGAAAGTACGCCGCGCCGGCAAGCACCGTTTCCCCTTCACACAGTGCAACGAGGGAACCCCAGAGCGGCGTGCCGCGGACGAATGACTTTGTTCCGTCGATAGGGTCGACGACCCAACGGCGACGTGCTTCGGGCTGTTCTTCCCCGAATTCTTCACCAAGCAGCCCGTCGTCCGGGAAATATCTATGAATCCATTCGCGCGCTGCAGTCTCTGCAGCACGATCGGCAATGGTCACCGGCGAGCCATCAGCCTTTGTCTCGATCTCCAGGTGTGAACGGTAGTGCCGTAGTGCGATATCACCGGTAAGACGTGCAAGCTCCGCGGCTGGTGCAATGCGCGCATCGAGCACTGAGTGCCCACTGGTACTCATGCGGCGCGGACCGGCAAGTGCGCAACGCGCATCGAATCCTTGATGGCGCGAACTGTTGTGAGCTCATCGTGCAGTATTCCGGCGACAAGCGCTGCATCGGCCTGGGCCAGTTCGAATACATCGCACACGTGCTGTGCATTCCCGGCACCGCCCGATGCCACAACTGGAACGGCAACCGCATTGACGACAGCCTGCGTAAGCTCGATGTCGTATCCAGAGCGTGCGCCATCGCGATCGATGCTCGTCAGCAGGATCTCGCCCGCACCGCGACGGACGCACTCCACCGCCCACTCAACCGCGTCGAGGTCCGTACGCTCTCGGCCACCCTTCACGTAGACGCGCCACTGACCACCGTCGCGCTTCGCATCAATGCTGGCAACGACACACTGCGAGCCGAATCGATCCGCGGATTCCGTGAGGACTTCGGGCCTCCGCACCGATGCCGAGTTGATACTCACTTTATCAGCACCAGCGCGGAGAGCGAGCCCGACATCGTCCGCCGAGCGTATGCCGCCGCCAATGGTGAGCGGAATGAAGAGGCGTTCGGCCGTGCGGCGGGCAACATCGAGCAACGTTCCGCGCTCCTCGGCGCTCGCGGATATGTCGAGAAACACAATCTCGTCAGCGCCCTCGCGCTCGTAGCGTGTCGCGAGCTCCACGGGATCACCGACGTCGCGCAGGTTCACGAAGCCCGTGCCCTTCACGACACGCCCACCCCGTACGTCGAGACACACGACTATGCGTCGCGTCAACATCTACGCAGGATCCTCAATGCGTAGCGCCACGCCACCCTTCGTGCTGAACACCGCCCCTGTGTCGACGAACGCCTCGCGCACCGCGAAGCCAAGTGCCTTGAACGCGGCTTCAACGACGTGGTGCCTGTCGGTGCCGCGTAGCACGCGAAGATGCAACGTTGCCTTGGCGTTGTCGCTGAACGACCGCATCCAGTGATCGTACAATCCGCTTGGCAACGGACCGCGATAGTACGGACGTCCGCCAAGGTCCAGGGCGCAGTGAACCAATGCGTCGTCCATGGGAACCGTGCGCTCACCATAGCGTGCAGCCGTAGCGGGGAGCAGCGCGCCAACAGCGGCGCCGACGCAGATGCCGACGTCTTCGATCAGGTGATGCGGTAAGTCGCTTGTTGCTTGCAGCGACAGATCGAGCCCGCTGTACCGACTGAACGCCACCAGCATGTGATCGAGAAATGGCCTGCCGGTGGATACGCTGGCGACACCCGTGCCGCGCGTGAGTTCGCAGCGAATGGTGGTCTCCTTCGTCTCACGTACGACGACGGTCATCGAATACTCCGATTGAATGGACACGACATCAGAGACAACATCACTCTCCAAACTCTCCAGCAACGACAACCGGATCCAGCGCACCCGTGTACAGCGCCATTCCGATCACGACTCCAGCAAGTCCACGATGCTCGAGTGCACGCAAATCCTGCATGGTCGTCACACCACCGGACGCATACACAGGAAAGTGTGATGACTCCGCCACGTCTTCCATCAGCGGCAAATCCGTACCCTGCATCTGTCCTTCGCGATGGACTGCCGTGACGAGCAAGCCCGCGAGCGGCAGTGCGTTCAACTCTTCCACGACGTCCAGGATGTCGAGTGGCAGCGTGTGCGCCCAACCACGAGTCGTGACGCGTCGTTCACGCACGTCGCACGCTACGATGATCTCACCAGGATGACGAGCCGCGAGCTCGGCGAGCCATTCCGGCTCCTCGATCGCACGCGTACCAACGATGACCTGTGCCGCGCCGGCCTCGAACAGGTCGTCAACTAATTCATCCGTACGCACACCGCCCCCCACCTGAACAGGCAGACCACTGTCAAAGAGCAGCGAACGCACAATCGCGATGTTCGACCCCCGTCCGGTGGCTGCATCCAGATCAACGACATGCAGACGTCGAAATCCATAGTGTTCCCACGAGCGCGCAACGTCGACCGGGTTTTCCAGTCGAACCTTCTCCTGCGCAAACGACCCGCCGACGAGTTGCACGCATGCGCCGTCCCGCAGATCCACAGCTGGAATAGCAATCACGTGGTAGCTCCGGTACGCCGTGCGTGGTGAAGAAAAGCGTGCAGAAACGACACGCCGTGCGAAGAACTCTTCTCAGGATGGAATTGCACGCCCACCGTTGCTCCGACGCGTACTGCGGCAGGAAAGCGATCGCGTTCGTGCGTCGTCCAGGCAATGACCGCTCGCTCGTCCGCTGGGCGACACACAAAGCTGTTCGCATAATACGCCATTGGCAGAGGTGCTTCCGCAAACAGCGGCTCATCATCACGCGGAACCACGTCATTCCAACCAATCTGAGGCACCCGCACCGCGTTTAGCCGAGTCACTTGGCCAGCAATGACACCAAGCCCGTCGCCTTCGCCCTCATCGCTCGCGTCGAAGAGCAGTTGCATTCCGAGACAGATACCAAGCGTCGGAAGACCATCCTGAATGGCGGTACGCATCGCATCGCGGCCTGGTGCAAGGCGCTTAACCGCCGCACCGAATGCGCCGACGCCCGGTAGGACAAGCACGTCCGTGTCTACGGCGCGCGTCGGATCGGTCTCGACGACGACCCTCGTTCCGTCCAAATCCAGCGCTTTCGCGAGCGAGTGGAGATTCCCTGCTCCGTAGTCAAAAACAGTGATCCTCACGCCAGTGCCTCACGCAGCACATTGATCAGCGTTTCCATCATCTCCCACGGGCCCACGCTTATTCGAAGTGCGGCACCGCCCGATTCGGCAAATGCCGAGATCTCCTGTGGAAAACCACCAAAGGGGCGAACCAGGACGCCCCGCGTCCGCATCACTCGGGCAAGCTCACGCGCCCGCGCATGAGGGACGAGGACAAAATTCGCCGCTGAGGGCAACACACCGAGTCCAAGTTGCCGGAGTGACAGGATGAGTCGGTCGCGGTTTGCAATGGACAACGCTGCATGTGCGCGAACCCATTCCAATCCATCGGCCGTCGGCTCGAGCGCCGCAAGCACGGCACGCTCTGCCAGGCCACCCACCTTGTAGGGGCCGCGCGCGCGTTCGACAAGGCGCGTAAGGGTCGTGTTGCCGACACCAAAGCCTACTCGCAATCCCGCGAGACCAAACGCCTTCGAGAACGTTCGGGCGACAATAAGGCGCTCGCTCTGAGTCAGGAGGTCCGCAAAAACCTCCGGAGCAAATTCGGCATACGCTTCATCGAGCAGCACAATGCCGCTCGCATTGGCAACGACATACTCCACCGCGGCGCGCGAAATCATCGTACCGGTGGGATTATTCGGTGCGCACAAATACGTTATTTTCGCTTGGGCGCCGACCAACTGATCGGCATCTACGTCGAAGGAATTCGTGAGCGGAATGGCCACTGCTTCCAGGCCATTCAGTCGGGCAAGCAACGGGATCATCGAAAACGTCGGCGACGAAAATGCAAGGCGTTCTCCGGGCGCACCGAACGTGCGCATCGTCGAGTCGAGTACATCGTCCGACCCACAGCCGGTAACGATCCCAATGCCTGCGACACTCTCCATGCCAACATATCGGAGCATCGCTGAGCGGAGCGGCTCGGAATAGAGGGATGGATAACGCGACAACGCCTCCGGCTGCGCCTCGCGCAAGACACGGACTGCGGCAGGCGGTGCACCCCAGAGATTGGTGTTATCGCTAAGGTCCACATCGCAGGCCGCAAGCTCAGAGCCAAGATGGGGCAGCGCGCTCACATCGCCGCGCGCGAGCCGGAGCACATCAGATGATGTCGTCACGATGTCACCGTCTCGTTCCATGCACGTGCGGCTAATGCATGACCACCCAGTCCTTCGGCGTCCGCGAACACGCCGACATCCTCGGCCAATCGTGCGGCTGCACTGCGAGTCACGCGTTGATAGGTCGTCCAGCGCACGAAATCCAGCGTGGATAAACCCGAGTACGAGCGAGCCAGCCCGCCAGTCGGTAAAACGTGATTGGCTCCCGTCATGTAGTCGCCGAACGCGACCGAGGCGCAAGCGCCGACGAATATTGTACCCGTGTTGCGAAGCGTGGCCAGCGCACGTTCCGGCGCCTCAACGATGAGGAGCAAATGCTCGGCGGCGTACGCATTGGCAAACACAATCGCATCATCCAGTGATGCAGCCACGATGACGGCACCCCTTCCTTCCAGTGATGCCGCGATGACCTCAGCGCGCGGTTGAAGTTGAATCAATTCAGCCAGTGCGCCGATTATGGCATCCGCTGCTTCGTTGCTCATCACCACGGCGACCACGGCAGCGAGCGGGTCGTGCTCTGCTTGTGCCAGCATCTCGCGCGCGACCACGCGACAATCAGCGGAGTCGTCGGCCAGGACGAGCAGTTCGCTCGGACCAGCAGGGGAATCGATAGCAACAGCGCTGGCAACCTGGATCTTCGCTTCGGCGACGTACGCGTTGCCCGGCCCCACAATGCGACTTACGCGCGGCACGGTCTCCGTACCAAACGCCAACGCGGCGATTGCACCAGCGCCACCAAGTGCGAAGACGCGATCCGCACCGGCAAGAGCCGCTGCGGCAAGCACCACGTCCGACGGACGACCCGTGTTGCGATTGGGAGGAGAGCATACGACGATCTCGCCGACTCCAGCGACACGTGCCGGAACCACGCCCATGAGCACGCTGCTCGGATATGCCGCTCGGCCGCCCGGTGCGTACACGCCAACACGGTCTAGTGGATCAGGCCTCCGGCCGATGATGACGCCAGGCTCGCTCTCGATTTCCTGCGGGACCGGAAGAAATGCCTGGTGCACTCGGCGAATGTTGCCCGCTGAGCGTTCCATTGCACGGCGCAGCGTGGGATCGAGCGCGTCGAGTGCTGTAACGCAACGCGACATTGGCACCTCGAGGCTGTCGAGGTGCACTCCGTCGAATTGTGTTGCCAACAAATGCAACGCCGCGTCGCCACGGTTGCGAACGTCCGCGATGATTGCTGCGGTGCGTTCGCGGATACTATCGTCGCCAGATGATGACGTTCGGTCGAACAAGGTGCGGCGGTCGAGTGCAGTGAGATCGGCAATCGCGCCGGTCCATCGCAAACGCGGAGGCAGAGAGCTCACGGCATCAGCCTCTCGATCCGGGTGACGAGAATTCCCTCAGCGCCAAGCGCCTTGAGATCGGCAATGGTGCGGTAGATCGTTGAAGCGTTGACAACGGAGTGCACGGCAACGTGCTCGCCGCCGTTCATGATGTCGATAACGGTAGGTCCGTTGAGCCCAGGCACGACTTTCTTGACTTCCTCCAGCCGAGCGCGGGGCACGTTGGCCATGACGTAGCGTTTGCCGCGCGCTGCGAGGACACTCCGTAATGCACCAACCAACTCATCGAGCGCGCGAGCACGTATAGCGTCGGCGCGCACGGACGGTGTCGAAATAAGTCGGCTCGTAGACTCCAGTACCGTTGCGACTTCGCGCAATCCGTTGACACGGAGTGTGGATCCAGTCGACACGAGATCCACAATCACATCTGCAATGCCGATGTGTGGCGCAATCTCCGCGGCACCCGATATGGGTACCACTTCAACGGCCGCGCCGCGGTCCGCAAAGAACTTTCGTGTAATGCGCGGAAACACTGTTGCTATGCGCATTCCTGCTCTGATGTCCGCCAATGAGAAGACGCCACTGTCCTCCTTGGCGGCGACGGCCAAGCGACACAGCCC
>JBDTMO010000238.1:0-8018 GCA_039934235.1 bacterium
CACCATCGGACCGCTCGAAGATCTGCAGTCGCGTGCATCGGACGATCCGCAGGTGACGCGGTGGCTCGACATCGCGCTCCGCAATTCGCGGCGTCTGCTCCGCCTGGTGAATCAGCTGCTGGACGTCGCGAAGCTCGAGGCCGGCGCCATGCATCTGGCTCCGCGCCCGATCGATCTCGCGGCGTTCACGCGCGGGATCGTGGGCGCGTTTCAGGCAGTCGTCGAACGCAAGGGCCTGTCTCTCACGGTTTCCGCTCCGGAAACGCTCCGCGGTTCGTTCGATGCGGATGCGATCGAGAAGATTCTCACGAACCTCCTGTCGAACGCGATCAAGTTCACGCCGAACGGAGGGGCAGTGCATGTCGCACTCTCTGACTCCGGCGGAAGCGCTCGGCTCGTCGTACGCGACTCCGGACCAGGCATTCCCGCCGATCAGATCGCGCACGTGTTCGAGCGATTCTATCAGGTCGACGAGTCGGCGTCGCCGGTAAGATCGCAACCGGGCACGGGGATCGGACTCTCGCTGGTGAAGGAGCTCGTCGAGCTGCATGGTGGAACGATCGGCGTCGAGAGCGGGACTGGTGGGACGACATTCTCGGCAACTATCCGCACCGCCGCCGCGGCTGGCGACGGCGTCGTGTTGGCCGCCATACCTGCGGCGATACCAACTGACTCCGCCGAGCATCCCTTGGCATTGGCCGAGCCGGCGGACGTGGAGGCGCGGGACAACGTTCCGACACTGTTGATCGTGGACGACAGCGCTGACCTTCGCGGCTACGTCCGCGATCATTTCGCAGCGAAGTTTCGCGTGCTCGAAGCCGCCGACGGAACGGAGGGAATCGCGCTCGCTCGCCGACATCTGCCGGATGTCGTGCTCTCGGACGTGATGATGCCGGGTGTCGACGGACATGAGCTCGTGCGCGCGCTCCGCGCGAGCGCCGAGACTGACTTTCTCTCGATCGTGCTGCTCACGGCGCAAGCGGAAGACGAACGCCGGCTGGAGGGGCTGGAGCGAGGGGCCGACGACTACATCGTAAAGCCGTTCGAGATGCGCGAGCTGGATGCGCGCGTTCGCAATCTCATCCGGTCGCAACGCCGGCTGCGCGAGCGGTTTGCAAGTCCGCCCTCGACCGAAGCCGCCGTCGTGTCCACGGCGCTGTCGCCGGCGGACACGGCCTACGTCGCGCGAGTGCGCGCGGAGATTCAGCGAGGGCTCGCTGATCCCGATTTCGGCGTCGCCGAGTTGGCCGACGCACTGGCCCAGGATCGGTCTCGCGTCTTCAGGCGGGTTCGGGAGCTGTTCGACCAGTCGCCGTCTGATCTCATTCGTCGGATGCGCATCGAGGCGGGCGAGCGGCTTCTCACCGAGGGTTCGGCGACCGTCACCGAGGTCGCGTACGCCGTCGGGTTCAACAGCGTGTCGTACTTCTGCCGGTGTTTTCAGGAGCTGTTCGGCGCCACCCCGGCCGCGCATCGCGCAAAGATCACCGTGTCGAACGACTGACGCGCACGCAACCCATGTTGCTCGCCATGCAACCCATGATGCGCGCATCACCCGTCGCCTAAAGTCGCACCACGGTTGTTCAGTACGATCGGCAACACCGCATAAAGTCTCAGGCGCGAACAGTTATTCCACGCTTGGAGGTAGTTATGCGCAAGGCGCAGGCCCTGATGGGCATAGCGGCAGTGTCGATTGGGATGGGGTGCAGTACATCGCTGGACACGGATTCATCCAACATTGGAAGATCTCCCACCGAAGTCTCAGCCAGCCACGACGCGGCAAGCGGGCATGGCGGGAACGGGAAAGAGGCCACGACCCTCTACGTGTGGGCGAGCGACCAGGCGCACGTCGCGCCTGACTTTCTCGCCGTCATCGACTTCGATCGGAAGTCGTCGAACTATGGAAAGGTGCTCAAGACCGTTCCCCTTCCTCCGCCAGGAAACATCGGCAACGAGCCGCATCATTGTCATACGTCGGTCGACCAGAACATCCTCGCCTGCGGCGGGCTCCTCAGCGTCCTCAAGGGCCAGAACGACATCTTCTTCTTCGATATTTCCGACGCCAGGAGTCCCCGGTTCGTCTCGTCGACCCACGCGCCGCAGTCCAGCATCACCGATGATTTCCTCTCCCTCCCTGGCGGCGGATTTCTCGTCACCAACATGGGATCAGCGAGCGGAGGTCCCGGGGGTCGCGTGGTGGAGGTGAATGCGAAGCTGAAGGTGGTCGGGGAATTTCCATCCGTGCTTCCCGCCGACGGCAAGTTCAATCCGCACGGCATGGACGCTGATTTTTCGCGGAACCAGCTCGTTACGAGCGACTTCGTGAATCCGGCATCGACACTGAATGTCGTGCCCGGTGGCCTCGAGCTTCGCAGCTCCCTTCGCTTCTGGAATCTCGCGAGCCGAACGATTACACGATCCGTGTTCCTGCCGGACGACGCCGGGACGATGGACGTGAAATTCATTCCTGGCGACGAACACGGGCGAGCGGTCACGGTCAACATGTTCACGGGGCTGATGTACTCCGTCGATCCCACCAACGGCACGTACGCGCAGGCGTTCGATATGAGCGACGTCAGGCCTCATGTCGACACGCCTGTTCCGGGTGGCATGCCTGGATTGATCGCCGTGCCGCGCGGCGGACGGACGCTCATCACGGCGACGTTCATGGCCGGACAGGTCGTCATGCTCGACATCTCGAACCCCAGGAAGTTCAAGCAGCTCGACGTCGTGAGCTTTGGCGCGAACACGGGGCCGCACTCGGTTCACCTGACGCATGACGATAAGCGCCTCGTGGTCACCGACTATTTCCTCAACGAAGATGGCATCGGCAAGGTGCACCTCGAAGGTGATCACAAGCTTCACGTGCTCGATGTCGGCGAGAAGCGTCTCACGGTGGACCAGGATTTTCGTGTCGTGAATTTCAATACGGCGTTTGCGACAGGACCGGCGCGGCCTCACGGCATTGGCATGAAGTGATGCGCGATGAGCCCGTTCTCCCTCCTTCTGCGCGAGTGCAGTTGGAGGTCGCCTTTCTCGACGACACGGGAAGCGTTGCGCCTGATCCGGCAGCGCGCGAAGAGCCGGCGCGATTCACGGTGCTCGTCGTGTCATCGGACTCGGACGTCCGACGCTACGTGGGGGAATGTTTTCGGACGCGACGCGACATCCGCGTCCTGGAGGTGGCGACAGGAGCGGAGGCGGTCGGGTTGGCGGAATACACCGCGCCCGACCTACTCATTGTCGACGAATCGGAGAGTCGTATGTTGACGCGGTTCTCCGCGCTCCCCGTCATCGTGATGGCTGACGATGCTCCATGCGCTGTAGATGCGACACACACGCGCATTCGGGTTCTCTTCCGCCCGTTTTCGGCCGAGCGACTGATGGTCGAGGTCGAACGGATCCTCGCCTAATGTCTGGTCCACCACATCTTACGCAGAAAGGAGAACCGCTTTCCTGAATTCGCAGCTGGCACCGCTCCCGGGCCAACGACGTCGTCGCGCGAATGCCGACGCTCGTCCGCAGTTCGAAGCGGCGGGTCGCCGCGAAGCGAAGCCCACTATGTGCGCGCCCCATCCAGACGCTCGTCTCGTGCGAGTGTTTGGGCCGTGTATGACGGCTGGCGTCACTGCAGCATCGCGGGGCTGAGCGACGACTTTACGCGATTGCTTCCGTTCGCGGGTGGCACGACGTTCAAGGAGATTACGGCGCCGGTCCGTTGAGGGCGCGTGTACGTTCGTCAGGAGTGACAGGGATCGAAATCATCGCGTGGTGAGTATCGACACGCTGCGGTTCGATGCTCAGGGACACATCCTACCAGTGCGAATCACGACCGGAGGCGTGGCGAAGGATTCACTCCCCCGGTAGTCGCGCGCATCATTCCTGATTTCTATTCGGCGCCCTGCCTGCCAGGGACGGCGCGAGCAGAATCTGGAGTCCCGCGATTCCGTGTGAGGCGTACAGGCTGCCGATCGCCGTTGTCACTGCAGGCTCCTCGTTCTGGATCGCCTCGTGCACGCGCTCGACTATTATGTTGGGCGGATTCCACAGCTCGTCGAGCAGCGAAGGGACTTTGCCGACCTTGAGCTCGCGACGTCCCTTTCGACAGTTCGCCTTGAAGGCATCGAAGTCGTCACCGAACGTCAACGTCTCGTTGGGGACGTCGACGTAGTGGAGTACATCGTAGTTAACACCCGCGGCGTCGATGACGTGCGTGCTGAGCTCGAGGAGGATACACTCAGTCCCGGATGGCACGGCGAACGAGAAACCGTTGTCGCCAACGGCTCTTACGTCGATCGTAAACGAGCGCCGCTCAGTTTGTCCGAGGAAGGGCGGCTCCGGATTCCACACCGTCGCCGTCACCGCCATTGGGCCAGGCACGAGAATCCTCGGCGGATCCGGCATCGCGACATACTGTTCAATCGTTCGATAGCCGACGGCGACCTTCCACGGGAATCGCGTCAGTGGCAACGGAATCGACGACGTCTCCAGGGTCACGACCACGGTGGAACGCCACGCTTGCCGTAGGAACTTGAACACTGTGCCGGCCCCTTGGCGCGCAGGCATGAGGACGCCAAGAATTCCGAGACACATGAATTCCGCGCGCCCCGGAGTCGGTAAACCGTCTTTGACGCGATCGATCGTGTCGACCATTGTGGCCCGCGGATAAAACGGTCTCGGGTCATCAATGAATACGGACCACCGGCCAATGAGTGTAAGCGCCTCAGGCGTGACGTCGAGCCGGGCAATCGAAACGTTGGTCGGAAGCTTTTTACGCGCGTCGATTTTCTGCGTCGGGATGATGGCGCCGAGATTGGACGGAATCATCGCCTCAACGAGGGCGGAGAGCACTGCGGACATGATGAAGCCGATGAATGCACCGACGAGCGTGCCGGCGATCGCGCCGACGATAATCGCCGTGGCCCACCTGAGGTACACCGGCAGGTGAATGTCGACGTCGGGATCATCGATCTGGAAGTCGCGCAACTCCATGCCGAGCTTCTGGTCGACGAGCACCGGCGTGGCGCGAAAGCTGATGCGCGCCTCGAAGCCAAATCCATCCACATCTCCCTTTCCAACAATCCGCCCCTCGATGCGTCCGTCGCCGAGCCAGAGGTCGAGCTCAGGGACTTGAATGTCGAAGTCCGAGAACGGATCCGGCACATTCTTGATCGGCTTCCGCAGCATCCCTCCACCAACCGGCGATGGCGTCTCGCCGGCTATTTCGGCCAAGCCAGCCGGCGTAAGGAGGTAGTCGTTCAATCGCTTCGCGCCATCGGCCTTGTCCAGGTCGGTCACTGGCGCCACGCCGCCGCGCGCGAGGAACGCATCATGGACAAACGCATCGATGCGCCGAGCGGTGAGGACGTCGCGTGCGAGTTTACGCATGGCGGGATTGCGCACAGTACGCTGGAACCCGTCGTTGCTAAGACGAAGCCCGAACGATGATGGTCCATCGGGCAGAAAAGGCACCACTTGAAACGGCGGAGGTGTGGGCTCCGGCGCATACTGAAGGCTCAGCGCGAGTGTCTGCGCATCGACCCATGCGATGGCCGGCAGTGCGTCGACAGTCAGCAGGTCTTCGCTTGGTACGCCGTATTTGAGGCCAAGGACAAGGCCAGCTTTCTGGAAACCACCCTGCTTCAGGCGCTTCGTCATCATCGCGCCGACCGCCGCCTCGATCACACCGACCGATATGGGTTTCACCTGAGGAGCAATCCGCGCCTGCGATGGCGGATCGAAGTGAAAGGTGGCGACCGTGTTCGTCGTATCGACGCCGAATGCCGCATTCAGCCCAATCGCAGGCGCCGCCGACACCTGACGCACCGCGAGCGTCGCTGACGCACTGATGTGACCGGACAGCAAACCGATACTCTTGCCGAGTGCCAGTATTTCGATCGAACTCTCATTGAACGACATCTCGACGGTCGCATTCGCCGATCCGACGATTGGCTGAAGCCGAACGGTGCGGATGATGATCTGCGCGCGAATGGTGCCGAACGGCGTGAACAGCGAATCCTGGATCGCTGCTGGTGGCGCGAGGATGTCGGATGTGGTGCCGTCGGGAGCCGTGTCGATGGGCGTGTTGAGCAGCTGGCTCTCGATCACGCCGCGCGCGATCTCGATGTGGAGGTGTGGCACGGGATCTTCCGTTAGAGTCGCTCCAAGCCGACACAGTCATCGTCAGCGTGGCGAATTGACGGCGGATTGAGCCCGAGCGCAAGCGCCGACAATGCGTCGCGTTAGGCGGACGCGACAGTGGCGCGAATACCAGCCGCTGTCGACTACCGCCTGTTCGTGAGCACTTGCTTCGCGATCGTTGCGATGCGCCCCACTTCGACGATGACAGCGTTGGTCACTGTCGAGCTCACGTGCGCAAACTCATCGACGAGACCGCGAAGGTTTCCTACGATGCCGAATGGATCCTCGGGCTGCGGGACGCCGACCTTGGCCTGCGGAATGTGCTTCTCGTTTACACCAGCGAGCATGTCCTGACACTGCTTCACGTGCTGTTTGTAGTTGTCGTCCCAGACGAGCTTCACGGTGTCGAAACGAAGCCGAAATACCGACGTGCGATCCTCGTAATAGTTCTTCATCACTTCTTGTGATGACTCGACCACCGTGACCTCGACAAAGACCGAGAAATTGCCGACACCGCGTTGGCAATTGATCGTCAAGCGATCGGGCTCGACGGTGTAGCTGAGCGCGACGGGCGTGATCGCGATTGTCTTGCCGGCCGGCTTTGGCGACTCGAGCGTTACGTCGATCATTGCCGAGTTCAGCGCAGGATCGAGCTGCTTCCCATTGATCGTCCACAGGTAGGTCGGCTGCTCGTAGCCGAACGACGTCACAGGAATGACGTAGCTCGTAAGCGTGTACTCGTAGCGATATGTGTACGGACCGACGGGGAAGGCAAAGCAGGGACTCACGAGCACCGGCTGCCAATCGCCAATCGTCGTAACGAGGGACTCATGGCGTTGCGGATCTTCGACCGTTAGACCGAAGTGGCGCCAGAAATCGCGCCCGCCGATTGTGATACCGACCGACCGGAAGTCGGCGCCGATACTCGTCACGCGAAAGGTGAATCCGGCGCCGGTGAAGAGGTGGTAGTCGGTATCGCCCCGGGTGAGGGGAAGTGGAAAGGTGTCGATATACGCGACCTTCTTGAGCGCCACGTCGTACAGGTGGATAACGACGCCGACCGGTGGACGTACCACGTCCTTCGAGTCCTTTCGCAGGCCCGCATCGTAGCCCTCGGCGCGCCGCAACTCGAGGAAATACTTCTCGTCGCTCGGGCCCGTCGGCGGAATGATCGCGACGATGGGCAGTGGTTGCTGGGGGAAGCGGCTGATGGCGTAGTCGAGCGCGTACAGCGTGAACGACGAAACACCGCCCGCGTAACTCGTGGGCACGTCGATAAACATGCCCTTGCTCTTCAGCGTGTCCGAGAAGGGGCCGATCGTCTGCTGCGCTGCGCTCAGGTGCGGCCCGATGATACGCTGCTGATCGAGGCCGTTGACGATCGTTCCGACGGGGAGCGTGACATCGACGGAGCGTGTAAAGGCGGGATTGAAGACACCGCCATAGGCCTCCGACGCCATCGAGTCATACGGATCGCCGTACTCGTGCCGTGCGGCGTCGAGCGGGTGGTCGAACCCGTATGCGTGGCCGAGCTCCTGGGCGGCCATGTGAAACGGCGTGTTGATGTCGCTCACTGCGACGGGGATCTCCTTGTATTGCTGGTCCTGTCCGCCGAGGAGGTAGTCGATGATGTTTGGATCGGGCAGGGGCAGCGGGACGCGATGGCCGCCGCCGCCGAAGAGATCTGTCCCCTGTGCAAACCAGATCACAGCGCCATCGATGGTGCTCCAATCTGGGCCGAACTGCTCGGTGATCTTGCTCGTCACGCCGTCCACCAACGCTCCACGCGCGATGCCATTGTTCTTTCGGTCTTCAGCGCTGAGGCCGGCGCGCGGATCGTCGATGACGATGGCCGGGAAGATCTGGAAGTTCAGGTC
>JBDTMO010000239.1:0-8005 GCA_039934235.1 bacterium
ATGT
Organism: bacterium; assembly: GCA_039934235.1. Lineage (GTDB taxonomy): Bacteria > Gemmatimonadota > Gemmatimonadetes > Gemmatimonadales > Gemmatimonadaceae > AG11. The sequence goes on from JBDTMO010000239.1 coordinate 5, forward strand.
CCGCTCTCGTGGACACCGGTGTTCACAGAATCGAGCAAATCGCTGGCGACGCGAACGGCGTCGGCAACGCCAAGCCCGAGGCTCACGTGGAGCTGACGAATAAGGGCAAGCCGCACGAGCGCTGCATGGCCAATTCTCCGCGCCACTCCTCGACGAGCGAAGACAACGTCGGGAATCGTGTGTTGCGAGAGTACGTTGTCAGTCCATTTTGGCGGCGCATCGATCGCAAGTGAAGCGATTGCAATGTCATACGAAGGCATATAATGTTCCTATTTTTAGAGCATATATGCCATGCAGGAATATTCCTTTAATATAAGTAATATTACAAAGTAATATGCCAGGAACCAATCGGCTCACCCGTACAACCGCGGAGCCGGGAACTGGCTAAAGGCGACCCCATGGCACGAATATGGACCTATGGAGTCATGCACTTCCATTAAAGGAGCATGCTCATGATCCGACGACTTCTTGCCATTGCCGCCGCCACCGTGCTTTCGGCCGTTCCAACAGCGGCCCTCGCCCAAGTTTCATTTCTCGTCGCTGGCGGCTTGAATGCGCCTGTTGGCCGACTTGGCGACATCACCGATTTGGGATACAACGTGGCGGCCGGCCTGAATTTCGGCGCCCCTGTCGTTCCTATCGGTGTCCGCCTCGAAGGGGCGTACAACGGACTTGGCTACAAAGGTGGTGGAGGCGACATACGCATCATCAGCGGGACGGCGAACGCAGTCTTCAACCTCGGCACAACGAGAGAGGCGCCGTACCTCATCGGTGGCGTTGGCGCGTACAACCGTAGCTCTGGTTCCAGCACGTTTGGCTACGGGAGTGGAAAAACCGCCATTGGTATCAATGGCGGCGGCGGACTGCGCTTTCCGTTAAACCGAGTCACCCCATTCTTTGAAGCGCGCTACCATGTGATGCTCGGCAACGCCGCAGACGGAACGAATTATCAGTTCATTCCGATCACGTTTGGTCTCGCGTTCTAGGAGCCAGCATCGCTGTTGTCCTGAGTGGAGCAAGCAGATCCTTCGACTCGCTTCGCTCGCTCAGGATGACAACTACCTTCGCTCGCTCGCGATGACAGCATTTTCACTTCGCGCATTCGCGGCTTACTCACGCCGGCGCTTTGCGCGCGTGGTTGGCGCGGCGGTCATCGGATCTTCCGGCCATTCGTGCTTGGGATAGCGACCGCGCAAATCCTTCCGCACATCGAAATACGATGAACGCCAGAAACCCGCGAGATCGCGGGTGACCTGAACAGGCCGATGCGCTGGCGACAGCAGATGCAGCGTCACCGCCACCTGCCCGCCCGCGATGCGTGGAGTGTCGGCCTGACCAAAAAGCTCCTGCAAGCGCACCCCGATTGACGGTGCCGATGCGTCCGCATAGTCCACGGCGATCCGGCTACCCGTTGGCATCACAAGATGCGTTGGCGCAAGCTCGTCCAACCGGCGACGCTGCTCCCACGTCAATTGTCCCAGCAGCATGTCATGCAAGTCGAGTCGCTCAACATCAGTGCGACGACGCAGACCCACCAAATGTGGACGAAGCCACTCGCTCGCGCTCGCGAGGAGTGCGTGTGTACCGAACTCCGGCCAAGTAGAATCGAGCGAGTGCAGGAATGCAACACGATCGCGCAGTCGCTCCGCTGGCTCGGACCAGGGAAGGCTCAGAGAATCTCCCTGAACAATCGCGTCGAGCAAAACATTCGCGAGCGCGTCGGCATCTGGCTCGCGCACAGGTCGCTCGCGCAACACAATCGCGCCAAGGCGTTCTCGGCGCACCGCGATCACGATGCCAGCGGACGCGTCCCACGTGATGATGTCTTCGTGATCGACATCAGCGGCGAATGACTCATCCAGGTCTGCGCGATCGAGTGGCGCAGCGAGGTAAATGCGCGACTGCGGCGACCGGCCGTCGAGGTCTGCAATGACGAGATATGGAGTGCCGGCTAGCACACCGGGGTCGTCGAGCACCGCGCCCGTACCGTTGCGCATGAGATAGCGGTCGCCATCTCCGGCACGACGTTGCGCGACACGTTCCGGATATGCAAACGCGAGCAACTGTCCCGTGACATGCTCGTCGACGCGCTCCGAGGGCGGGACGCGAAGCTGCGAGCGCCATGCCTGTGTTTGTTCGCGAACGCGCCGGAGCGCATCGCGATCGACGTGGGCGCTCCGCGTGTCGCCAGCGATCAAGCCCACTCGTGATCGCAAGTCCACATCGCGAAGCAGTGAATCGCGACGCATCACGTCGCGTTCCTGCAGGAGCGCAGCAATTGCGCAGGCCGTTGCTCCGTGACCCATGGCTTGCGCGGTGAGCATCATGTGCGAGAGTCGCGGATGAAGCCCGAGCGCGGACATCGCGCGTCCATGCGTGGTGATGCGATGATCAACCGTGAGCGCACCAAGTTGACGAAGCAACTCGCGTGCTTGGCTGAGCGCGGCACTCGGCGGTGCATCGAGCCACCGAAGCTCGCCTGGATCAATTACACCGGCAGCCGCGAGATCCAGCGCGAGAGACGCGAGATCAGCCTCGAGAATCTCGGGCCGAGCACGCAATGGCAACTGCAGCTCTTCTTCTTGCGCCCAGAGCCGATAACAGACACCAGGCGCTGTGCGGCCGGCGCGTCCGGTGCGCTGATCTGCGGAGGACCGCGAGACGCGCACCGTTTCGAGCCGAGACATTCCCGTGCGTGGTGAGAATCGAGACACCCTCGACAGGCCACTATCGATAACGACACGTACGCCTTCGATGGTGAGGCTCGTCTCCGCGATGGACGTTGCGACGACCACCTTGCGCACGCCAGGCAGCGACGGTGCAATCGCTGCGTCCTGCGCCGCAGACGATAGGTCGCCATAGAGCGGCATCAGTCGCACGTTGCTGGCGAGCGAAGAGCGTTCGAGCACGCTGATGCAACGCCGGATTTCACCAGCACCAGGAAGAAAGGCAAGAATGCTTCCTTCGTCACGCGCGAGCGCGCCGCGGATCGCGCTTGCCATGCTCTCTTCCACTCGCGCGTCTGGCCGATTCGCGCGATAGCGCTGCTCCACCGCGTGCAGTCGCCCCTCGCTCGTGATGACCGGTGCCCCGCCCAACAGTGTTGCGACTGCGGCGCCCTCGAGCGTGGCAGACATCACGAGTACGCGGAGATCCGGCCGCAGCAACGACTGCGTCTGCAGTGTGAGCGCGAGCCCAAAATCGGCATTCAAGCTGCGCTCGTGAAATTCGTCGAACAGCACCGCGCCAACGTGTTCGAGCGTGGGATCGTCGAGCAGCATCCTCGAAAGCACGCCCTCTGTTACGACCTCGATTCGCGTGGAGCCACTCACGCGCGTTTCGCCACGAATGCGAAATCCCACGGTGACGCCCACGGACTCGCCAAGCACTGCAGCCATTCGTCGTGCAGCGGCTCGCGTGGCAAGGCGTCGTGGCTCGAGCATCACGATTCGCCGGCCATCGAGCCAGGCTTCGCCGAGTAGGGCCAACGGAACACCGGTGGTCTTGCCCGCTCCTGGCGGAGCCTGAAGCACTGCCGACGTCGACGCCACCAGTGCGGCGCGAAGTTCGGGCAATACATGTTCGATGGGTAGCGCGGGGCGGAGCATCGGATCGGAAGCCATCGAATAGCAATCTAGTCTTAACCTGGGCTCGGCTTGGCGATCGCGCAGCCGATGCGCATCTTGTACGAGCCATGTCAAAGTATGAAATCTTTCGCAGCTCGCAGGTGTCCACGGACTGCGACCAATGCCGTGGTCGCGTCGACTTGCTCAAGGGCGGCGTGTGTGCGCGTTGTCGCCGAATTCTGTGCTATCAGCACCTGCACGGATCGTGGCTCCGACGTTTGATCGTCGATCTGGGCGCCCAGTGCGTGTGCGTCCAGTGCCGAGTTCGCGGAACGTGACGCCATGATGCGCGTGGTACGTGTGCGAGATATCAACTGCGTCACCGAGGCAACGCACCATGCCGAGCGTGCCGATGGAATCCCGTGAGGCAGCGTGTGGCCGGGTGGTTGCTTGAACCGAGCACTTCTCGCCGCATTCATGGCGGCGGTTCGCACGTCGCACTGATCGACGGATGCGCTCGCGGCGTGTAACTTCAATGATAGCGGATTAATCCACGGCACAGTATCACGCTGCGTCGACTTACCCTCTGTCGGAAATATGAACGGTCGGTCGTTCATCTTGGCCATTGCCGTTGTCGGCGCGATGATGGCCTCATCCCATGCTGCTGCGGCACAGCCGTCAGCATCCCGCACTTCGGTGCCGGCGCGTACGATCGCTGACGCCATCGCGATGCGGAACCTCGACCGCGAAGTCACCATCGCAGGACGCGCGGTCGTCGCCTCGGGAAAGCTGCAGGCGAGTGCGTTCGACATCGCGATCGAAGATGGTACCGCGGGAATCCGTCTCTTCTCGCGCACGCCACAAGCCGACGTGAAGGAAGGCGACAGCGTCACCGCAACCGGCGCGATCAAGAGCTATCGCGGAAGCACCGAGTTGGTGGTGAGCAGTCTCGGGATCGTCGCTGGCCCACGTCGTACAATCGTCCCTCTCGAGCTGACAATCGATCCACCCACTATCGCGCAGCACGCCGGCCAACTGGTTCGCGTACACGGGAGAGTTGCCGGGCTCGGTCATAGCGAGGGTGGCCAGTGGCTTCGCCTGCGTGATGCGGCGCCGACGTCTCGCGGGACGCTCACTGTATGGATACCGGCGAATCACGGCGTACCAATTGACCTGAGCTCTGTTGCGGCGCAGGACAGCCTGGTTGTTACCGGTGTCGTGACGTCGTACCAGGACAACGCGGACGATCCAGTCGTCTGGCAACTCGTTCCTCGCGATGCGGACGATGTGCAGATCGACGCCGCGCCGCGGGTATTCCCGCCCTGGGCTCTGTGGGCGACGCTCGCCATTGTGCTGGTACTTGGCACCGTGCTCGCGATCAGCCGCATCAGCGCACGCCGGCAACTACACGCGCTGCGAGAAACAGAGGCACGTTACCGCCAATTGCTCATCCTGTTGCCGGATGTCGTCGTCGTGCATTCGCGCGGCTCGATCCTCTTTACAAACCCTGCGGCAGCCGAGCTGCTTGGACAGCCATCCGAGCAATCACTCGTGGGGCGGTCGCTGATCGACTTCGTGCACACGGACTCACGATCCGCATTCGTCGACGACGGTGGGGAGCAGACGAATACGCCGGCTGAGCGCGCGCCACGAGTTCGCGCCCGCATGTTGAGCGCGGAGGGAGGCATCGTCGATGTGGAGGTGGCGTCTGCGCCCTGCGTGTATCACGGCATGTCAGCGACGGTCCTGCTCGCGCGGGATATCACGGCGCAGTTGCGCTATGAGCGCGACCTGCACGCGCTTGCGCTCGTCGACGAACTCACGGGATTGCAGAACCGTCGCGCCTTTACGCTATTCGCGGAGCAGGAACTCGCGCGCGCGCGGCGATACGGCAGGACGCCCGTCGTGGTATTCGCGGATCTCGACGGACTCAAGCAAATCAACGATCATCACGGGCATGGCGCAGGAGACATGGCCATCCGTCTCGTGGCCAGTGCGCTCAAGAGTATCTTTCGCGAAACGGATATCGTTGCCCGGTGGAGCGGCGATGAGTTCGTGGCGCTGATGATCGAAGGGAGTGAAGAGGCGTCGCAAGTGATCGGGTCGCGGCTCGATGCGGCCATCGCAATGCAATCTCCGCCCAACTTGCCGTACGTCGTAACGGCGAGCGTTGGCGCAACGCCGCTCGATCCGGCACTACCCTTGCGCGATGCAATGGAACGGGCCGACGCGGAACTGTACGCGCAGAAGAAGCGCTATCGCCGCAGCAAGATCCGCACGACCCCACTCACGGTGGACTTCGTGCTCGAGCCGGAAAGCTGAGGAGGAGTAGATGACCGACGACTTGATGATGACACGGCGCAAATGGTTGGCGTCGATAACGGGTACGATCGCGGGAGCGAGTACGCTGATGACGCTGCTACCGGCGCTCGCACGCGCTGGCGGCGTTCCTGTTACGCTGACGGTGTACAAGGATCCGTCGTGTGGATGTTGCAAGAAATGGGTAGCGCACCTTTCGCAGAATGGGTTCACGCCAATCGTGAAAGACCGCACGGATATGTCTGCACTCAAGGACAGCCTGGGCATTCCCGTTGCGCTCCGTTCTTGTCACACGGCAATTGCTGGAAAGCTCGTGATCGAAGGGCATGTGCCTGCGGCCGACGTGAAGCGGTTTCTCGCAACGCCGCCCAAGGGCGTGCTTGGACTCGCGGCGCCAGGCATGCCGTCGGGATCACCGGGAATGGAGATGCCAGGGCAATCCGATCGGTACGACGTGGTTGCGTTCACTGCCGATGGAAAGACGAGCGTGTTCGCGACGCACTGATGTTGTCACATTGGTGCTTGCATCGCGGCGTCATGTAGAAGAGATTCGCCACGTCACGTGCATGCGCAGTACGCACACACGATTTTGCAAGACCGATTCGCGTCGTCGTCGGGCAGACGCGAGAGCTATGAAAGCATGCACGCCCGATCGGAACCCGGTGGTTATCCGGGCTCTCCGGCGCGACACGGTCGAGGTGCCGTCCGGGCGGTATCCGACCGTTGTCGTGCGTCCGCCTGGTTTAGCCCGCGGCGTTACTCGATCGCGGCGGCGGCGGTGGCAACAGCGCAGTACGTGCCGCTTCAAGTTGCGCGCGCACAGCAGAAGGTCCGGTGCCTCCTTCAACATCACGCTGTAACACCGACTGCTCTGGGCTCAGCGCGTTGACGACATCGTCGGCGAAGAGCGGATGCGCCGCGGTGAATGAAGCGAAGGGAAGCGCGTGCATTTCCACGCCAGCCATTTCACTTTCGCGCACGAGGCGACCAACAGCGCCATGCGCTTCACGGAAGGTGGCGCCTTTTCGTACGAGGTAGTCGGCGAGGTCGGTCGCCATCATGGTGCTCGACAGTGCGGCGCGCATCCGCTCCGTGCGGAACGAGCATTCAGCGAGCGCGCCGGCGACCGCGGGCAATACGAGCAGCAACGTGTCTGTCGCGTCGAAGAGCGTGCGCTTGTCGTCCTGCAGATCCTTGTTGTAACTCGTCGGCAAGCCTTTCAGTGTGGCGAGCAGTGCCGTGAGGTTGCCGAGCATGCGCGCGGCAGACCCGCGCGCGAGTTCGAGCGCATCGGGGTTCCGCTTCTGCGGCATCATGCTCGACCCGCTCGTGTACCCCTCGCCGAACTGCACAAAACCGAACTCGCTCGAACCGTAGATGATGAGATCTTCGGCGAACCGCGACAAATGCACCCCAATCATCGTGGAGGTGAACAGCACCTCGGCGATGAAATCGCGATCGCTCACGGCATCAATCGAGTTCGGCGAAATCGCGTCGAACCCGAGTGTTCCCTGAAGCAGCACGCGTGAAATGGGATAGGCGCAGCCGGCGACCGCGCCGGAGCCAAGCGGCAACACGGCGGCCGAACGTTGCGCTGACTTGAGGCGCGCGCGATCGCGTTCGAGTGGCCAGAAGTGTGAAAGCATCCAATGCGCGCCCGACACCGGAATGGCGCGCTGCAGATGCGTGTACGACGGCATCAACGCGGTCTCGATGGTCAATGCCTGCTCGAGCATCGATTGTTGCAGCATCCGGACTGCGCTGTCGAGACGCTGGCATGCTTCCATTGTCCACAGGCGCGTTGCGGTCGCGACTTGATCGTTGCGACTGCGTCCCGTATGCAGCTTGGACGCGACGTCCCCAACCTCTTCGTGCAACAACCGGTCGATCAACGTGTGCACGTCTTCGTCCGACGCGATGGGCTGCTCGCCGGCATCGAGCCGAGTGGCAACGGCGTCGAGCCCGCGTTCGATCGCCTTGCTTTCGTCGAGCGTAAGCACGTTCGCGCCCCAGAGCGCGACGGCCCATGCCTTCGAGAGGCGGACATCGTAGGGCCAGAGGCGGAAGTCGATACCGATGGAATTGTTCAGTGCGTCGAACGCGGCTGTGGGGCCGG
>JBDTMO010000240.1:0-7998 GCA_039934235.1 bacterium
GCAGTGCCAAATCTCGGAGCAGCAGCCCGCCGTTCGCGTGCGGGTTGGCGCCCATCCGGCGCGTACCCGTTGGGGCCAGCGCGGCGAGCTCCGGCACCAACGTCCCCGCTTCGTCGAACAATTCCTCCGGCCGATAGCTGCGCAGCCACTCCTCGAGCAAAACGAGATGCGCGGGGTGCTCGGCGAGACCCGCGAGCGGCACCTGATGCGAGCGAAATGAGCCTTCCGTCGGCTTGCCATCCACCGTCTTCGGGCCCGTCCACCCCTTGGGCGATCGCAGCACGATCATCGGCCAGCGCGGTCGTGTCGTCTCTCCTCCCGTGCGTGCCTGCGACTGGATGCGCAGGATTTCCTCGATCACGTCATCGAGGGTGAGGGCCATCTGTTCGTGCATCAACGCCGGGTCGTCGCCAGTCACGTAGTGCGGTTCGTAGCCGTACCCACGGAGTAGATCGGTGAGCTCCGGCTCGGGAATGCGCGCGAGGACCGTGGGGCCAGCAATCTTGTAGCCGTTGAGGTGAAGGATCGGGAGCACCGCGCCATCGCGCGCCGCATCGACGAACTTGTTGGAGTGCCAACTCGTCGCGAGCGCACCGGTTTCGGCTTCGCCATCTCCCACCACGCAGCAGACGAAGAGGTCCGGATTGTCGAAAGCAGCGCCATGTGCGTGCAGGAGCGAATACCCAAGTTCTCCACCCTCGTGAATGGAGCCCGGCGTTTCAGGCGCCGCATGACTCGGGATGCCGCCCGGATAGGAGAATTGCGTGAACAGCCGAGTGAGGCCTTCGGTATCGCGGGAGATGGCCGGATAGATCTCGGAGTACGTCCCCTCGAGATACACGTTCGCCACCACTCCGGGACCACCATGCCCGGGCCCCGCGACGAAGATCGCATTCAGGTCGCGCTCACGGATGACGCGATTCATGTGCGCGTAGACGAAGTTGAGGCCGGGAGTGGTACCCCAATGTCCGAGCAGACGCGGCTTGACCTGGTCGATATTGAACGGCTCGCGCAGCAATGGATTGGCGCGAAGATAGATCTGGCCAACCGACAGGTAGTTGGCGGCGCGCCAATATGCGTCGAGCAAGCGGAGGGATTCACGCCGGCCTTCCATGGCGGCCGCGGGCGAGTGAGCTGAGGGCATTGGCTTCAACTAGCGCAAGGTCGGGTCCACGTCCGTCCGTAACGCTCGGCCAGGCATCCCCTCTGGGACGCGGGTTGCGCGGTCGCGATATGAGCTGCGGCGGCGGTACTTAGCTCGAGTAGCGGCTGCCGTCCTTCGGGATCCCATCGACGCTCACGACAATACGACCGTTCCGAACACTCGCCCCACGAGGAACGAGACGCCCATCGCGAGCGCGCCCCAGAACGCGACACGCAGAGCTCCGCGCACTACGCCGGCGCCTCCAACCTGCGCGGCGGCTGCGCCTAGCACCGCAAGCAGGACAAGCGTGCTTGCGGTAACCACTCGCCCCAGGAACGCGTGCGGCACGATCACCGCGACGATGACGGGAAGCAAAGCACCCAAGGCAAAGGATACGGCCGACGCAAGCGCTGCCTGGATGGGTCGCGCGGCCGTCATGTGCGAGTAGCCAAGTTCTTCGCGCGCGTGCGCGCCAAGGGCATCCTTCGCCATGAGTTGGTCCGCGACTTGTGCCGCGAGTGACGGCGTGAGTCCGCGATTCACGTAAATCGCCGCGAGCTCGGCGCGCTCCCCGACATCGTTCGACATGAGCTCGCGGCGTTCGAGGTCGAGATCGGCAAGCTCGGTGTCGGCCTGTGAACTGACGGAAACGTACTCGCCAGCGGCCATCGCCATGGCACCAGCGGCGAGCCCCGCGACGCCCGCGACCATGACTCCGGATGGAGGAGTGCCTGCGGCGGCAACGCCAAGTACGAGACTCGATGTCGAGATGAGCCCATCGTTCGCGCCAAGTACGGCCGCGCGCAACCAGCCGATGTGCGCCGCGCGATGGGTTTCTGCCAAAGGTGATCCACGTGAGGGTGAAGATGAGGTGCCACGCACCCGCACTTGCATGAACGAGACCGAGCGAAGCCTCTCGGTGCCAGCAAGCGTAGCGAGTTGTCCGTCAGCGGTTCAGCGAGCGCGAGCGAGCGAGCAGTCAACCCGAAGCGAGCGGCAGCGAGCTACGGCACAGGTTTCGGCTTCGGCTCGATCCTCAGCGCCCAGAGCCCGCTGTTCAGGTCATTCACGTACGCCAATCCGTCCTTCTTGTTGACCACCACGCCCCACGTCATCGCGGCATTGGGCACCTTGGCATTCGGGTCGGTAGGCATGAACTCGCCGATCTCGCGGCCCTGCGCCTTCAAGTCGCCCAGCAACTCGCCGGAGAGATCGAACGCATGGAACCCAGCGTTGTAAGCGCCGAGGTACAGCGTGTCGCCCGCGACCCAGACGTTGTGCACGCCGCCGTATTGCGGCTCGTACCAGGCGACGGACTTCGGATGCTCGATGTCAGTGACGTCGAGGACCTGCAGACGACCGTGCGCTCGTGTTGGCTGCCAGTTGTACAACGTGGCCATCGCGTCGTTGCCGAACACTTCGTCCGCCATGATGACGTAATTCTTGTAGCGCCACGCGGTGTGTGTGCCGCGGATGAAGCCCTTCCCGCCTTCCTTCTCGACGTCGCGATAGAGCGCGTTGAGGTCGTACTTGAACTGCGACACGATCTTCGGATTTGACGGTGTGCCGCCCTTGATGCCGTTGCCGACGTCGAGAATGACCAGGCCGTCATTCCACCACGAGCCGTAGAGCAAGCCATCCTGCACGTCGATGTCGTGCACCATGCGCCCCGCGTCGCTCTGCCGCGGCGCCCAGGACGACACTTTCGTCGGGTGCGCGGGATCGCTGATGTCGATGATGTTGACGGCGCCCGTGCCGTCGTTCGTCAGGTAAATATGCGTGCCGTACTTGGCCTGCTTGTGGATGAACGTCGAATGCACGCCTGACGTGACGCCGTCGGTGAACTCGCTGATCTGCCTGGGATGCAGTGGATCGCGCGTGTCCGCGATGACGATGCCGTTCTTGCGATCGGCGGCGCCTTCCCGCGTGACGACCATGTAGTTGCCATCGGGGGTCGTCATGACGTCATTCACGCCGCGCGCGTTCACGATCAGCGAGTCGACGACGACCGGACTGGCTGGATTAGAGATGTCGATGGCATACACGCGATCACCACCGAGCTCCGTCGTGAGATACGCGACGTTTCCATTCGGATGAATCCAGACTTCACCAGTGGCGAAGGCCGTGCGCAACAACTTGCCGACAACTCGCACTGGGCGCTTTACGTCGCGATCGGCGGCGGTCACCATCGCGTCCGCGCTGCGATTGCCGAAGTTCGCGGTTACCTGATAGCTGCCAGGTTCATAGGCGACGAATGCGCCGCTGGGATCGACCATTCCCTTGCCCGGCGTAAACAGCCAACTGGGCGTGAGTCCAGTGATTTCGCGTCCGGCTGCATCCTTGACGATGGCCTTGAACCGCACGACGTCGCCGGTGCGAACCTGCGCGGTTGCCGGCTGGACTTCAACGCTCGCGACTTGCGACGACACGACGTCGACAGGGATGGTTGCGACCGCGGAACCCACGCTTGCGGTGATGGTCGCCTTGCCGGCGGCGACGGCTTGCACCGCTCCATCGGCGGCAACCTTGACCGACGACGACGAGCTACTCCACTGCACGCGGTCGGCGCGGGGGTCACCCGCCTTGGAGAACACGCTCGCGTCGAGATGGAGGCGCTGGCCAACGAGCAGTCGCGTAGGCTTGGGCGACACGTCGATACGTGCGGCCGGGCCAGGAACCATCGTCACCTCGAAGCGCTGGACGATCGGCTTCTCGCCGGTGACGAGCGCGATGGCGGCGACGGGAAGCGTTCCGGTTGCGCCAGACTTTACGAGTCCAGTGGTGTCGACACTGCCTTCGAACGGAGCGCCGGCCAGGCGGAAGGTGATCTTTGCGTTTGGAACAGGCTGCCCGTTGGCGTCGAGCAACTGCGCGCTGAGTTGCAGCGTCTCACCTGCGACGACAGTCCGATTGGCGGGCGTGACGACGAGACGCGACGCACCTTGCTGAGTCTGCGCCTTAGCGGATGCAATGGGCATGACGCCCGCGAGGGCGAGAGTGACGAGTAAAGGTGTCCGCACGATCTGCTCCTGATAGCGTTTTTTGGCCGCTTCAGCGGCGACGGTGGGAACCTCCGCACCGTGCAAGACGGTGTCAACTCCATGGCCGGTTGCCGCGATCCAAACCGTTACAGTCGTATGGTCCGCGACTTCACCAACGAACCCACGCGCCTCGGCGCCCGATTACACGGAAGCACGGTCATGCCACTCGTTCGTTGTTCCGCCGTCGTCCTAGTCATGGCCGGCGCCTGTGCAGGAAACCCGTCGGTCTCGACCACGTCCACGCCCGTTGTCGCTGTCGCGCCGGTCGCGCCGCCGCTCGCGTGGCGCACGGATCGGGTCGGCGGTTCATCGCCGTTCTATGAGGTGATCGATACGTCGGGTGCCGGCCATGCGCTTACGCTGCGACACATGATCGGCGGCGGAACGATGAACGGCGAGTTCGGTACGGCGACGACGAGCGCACCGGCCGACACCATGGTAGGGCAGCGCGTAACCGTTCGCGCGGAGTTACGGACACGCAACTCAGATGGCGCTACGCTGTGGATTCGCGCGGAGGGCAAGGGCAAAACGCTCCGTCTCGAGAATAACATGGCCCACCCGATTTTCGCGCAGGACTGGATGGTGCAGACTGCCGTGCTGGATTTGCCGGATGGGACTGAGCGCATCTCGTATGGACTGCTGCTGCAGGGCGCTGGCGAAGTGTCGATACGCGGCCTCACGATCTCGCACGCGCCGCCGACGGGTGCACCTGTGACGGGCTTGCCGTAAGCGTAAGGTCGGAACGGGTGCAGATCCTTCGACTCGCTGCGCTCGCTCAGGATGACAAACTTGGTGCAGATCCTTCGACTCGCTGCGCTCGCTCAGGATGACAAGGTTTACCTGCCGGTGCAGGTCCTTCGCTACCCTCATCAAGACAAACTTAGAGCTCCGTCCTCAGTCCTTCGCCCTCCGTTCGCTGTTCTCCTCACCGTTCACCGTTCACCGTTCACTGTTCACTGTTCACTGTTCACCGCTATTGCGCCGCCTCGCCCTCGAGATACGTGTATCCTTCCAGGCCCGCGACATAGTCCGCGATAAAGGCGTTCGCGTCCGAACGGCTCAGGTGCGTTACCTGCGTGACCTTGCGACGAAAGGTCTGCAACAAGTCCGACGCGCGGAACTGCACGTAGTTCAACACCTCGGTGACCGTGTCGCCATGCACCAGATCCGTGATCTCGTAACCGGTACCAGCGAGGCGGATGTGCGCCGCGTTCGTGTCGCCGAACAGGTTGTGCAGGTCGCCGAGAATTTCCTGGTACGCGCCGGTGAGGAAGATGCCGAGCATGTAGGGCTCACCGTCACGCCATTCGTGCAGTTCGAGCGATGGGTTGCCACCCTTCTCGCCCACGAAGCGATCGATCTTTCCATCAGAGTCGCACGTGATGTCCTGCAATGTGCCGCGACGCGTCGGCTCTTCGTTCAGCCGATGAATTGGCATGATAGGAAAGAGCTGATCGATGGCCCAGCTGTCCGGCAGTGACTGGAACAACGAGAAGTTGCAGAAGTAGCGGTCGACGAGCACGGCGTCGAGATCAGTCAGGATATCCTCGTATTCATCCCGATCCTGCACGACGATCTTCGCGATCGCATTGATGGTGGCGTGATACATCTGCTCGGCAACCGCGCGCCCACGCAGCGACAGCACTCCGCTGGCAAAGAGCTGTTGCGCGCGCTCCTTGTCGAATGTCACGTCGTGGAAAACCTCCTTCACCTTGCGGCGCGACACCTTGTCTGCCGTCATGGCTTCGTAGTCTTCGGCCATTTCATGCAGTATGGCGTGGTCGTCTTCCGTGAGGTCGGGGACAGACACCTCCGCAACCGACTCGACGTCGATGACCTTGAGCAACAGCAGCGCGTGATGCGCCGTCAGCGCTCGCCCCGACTCGCTGATGATGTGTGGCATCGGCAAGTCGAGCTCGCGGCATGACTCGCTCAGCGTGTACACGACGTCGTTCGCATACTCCTGGAGCGAGTAGTTCACGCTGGCGTCGGACGTCGAGTTGGAACCGTCATAGTCCACACCGAGTCCACCGCCCACGTCGACGTGCGTGACGTCGACCCCAAGCGCGCGCAGCTCTGCATAGAACCGCGCCACTTCCTGCAGCCCCGCCTTGATGTACCGAATGTCGGTAATCTGCGAGCCGAGATGGAAGTGAATGAGCTTGATGATGTCGAGTCGGCCGGCCGCACGAAGGCGATCGACGGCCTCCATGAGCTGCGCGGCGTTGAGCCCGAACTTGGACTTCTCGCCGCCGCTCTCCTTCCACCGGCCGTAGCCTGTGCTTGCGAGCTTGATCCGAATACCCGCGGTCGGATTGACACCGAGTTCCTCGGCGGCCGCGAGCAGGACGTCGATCTCACTGAGCTGCTCGATGACGATGAAGACCTGGTGGCCAAGCTTCTGGCCCATGAGCGCGAGACGCATGAACTCGTCGTCCTTGTAGCCATTGCAGACGATGAGGTGTTCAGTGCTTTCGGACAGGCCAAGCACCGCCTGGAGTTCGGGCTTGGAACCGCACTCGAGCCCAACGCCGTGCTTCGCGCCGAACTGCACGATCTCTTCGACGACGTGCCGCTGCTGATTCACCTTGATCGGATACACGGTGGTGTATCCGCCAGTGTATTCGTATTCGCTGATCGAGTTCGCGAATCGTTCGCTCAGCGCTTCGATGCGCGAGCGGAGGATGTCGGAGAAGCGCAGCAAAACCGGGAGCGCAACGCCCTGCTCTTCCAGGTCATTGGCGAGCTCGTGCAAACTGAGCTTTCGCTCCGGATGCTCCTTGTCGGGACGCACGACCACGTGGCCGCGTTCGTCGATGTCAAAGAAGCCCGCTCCCCATCCTTCGATGTTATAGAGGGCGCGGGCCTTCTCGATTGTCCATGCTGCTGCTGTATTCGCGCGAGCGGTTGGCTCGGCAGTCGGTGTCGCCATGGAATGAAGATAATGAGGCGAACCCCGCGACGCCGCACTCACGGAGCGCGTCGCTGCCGCTCCTTGGCAAAGCGCGTGTAGTGGTCGGTGGCGATAAAATCGACGCGTGCGGCGATGACCGCGCGCCACCGCGCGGAGACCGCGGCTTCGCTGCCAAAATTGTAAGACGTGGTGAGTCCTTCGTCGCGAGCCGGGTCGTATCCGTCGAGCGTGTAGAAGCGAATCCAGAGGCCCTGCGCGTGTGCACGCGTGACCAGCTCGGTGAGGCGCGCGGCGTCGTCGGTGGTCCAGTCGCCCGCCTTGCCTTGTCCACCTGCCTCGACGACGGCCCACGGAAAGTTGACCCAACGTGCGTAGTTGGACACCCGCGGCGCGATGAGTACAGCGGCCGGTGTACGAACTGCGTTTGCGGCGCGCTCGTCGCGAGTGGCGCCCGTAGCGGGCGGCACGGGTATGGCGCCGAACACGGCGAGTTGCTGTCCAATTGGGATGCGATCGTGAAAGTCTATTCGTTGCGTCGAGTCTTGCCCGGACAGTACGAGCAAAGGACCTACCCTAAACGGCTCGGCAACGTCTGGCGTACGCGTGCGCTGAGCTGTCGTTAGCCAAACGCGGTGCCGGTTGAGCAGCGCGAGCACGGCGTCGTGCAGAGCGGGCTGATTCTCCTTGAAATCCAGGTTCAGCACGATCAGCGGCCAGCGCTCGCGATGATTCTCCGCGAGCGCACGTTCCATGAGAGGCTGGATCTTGTCGAAGAAGTAGGACTCGAGCGTCGGCGCGTTGGCGGTTGCATTGCTGTCGTGCGCGACGACAGGTGCGTACGTGCCGGTCGCATTGTTACGAACCCAATACAGATCCTGTTCGATGGCGACGGGCAGTCC
>JBDTMO010000241.1:0-7958 GCA_039934235.1 bacterium
GCTCAACTCGCACCCTGGCACCAAGTACGGCATTCCCTTCCCCGTGTTCGCGCGTGCGGCGTACGGCACGATTGGCTCTAACGTGCCGGCGCTCATGCGGGCGATCGTCGCGTGCGGCTGGTTCGGCATTCAGGCGTGGATCGGTGGCGAGGCGCTGCACACATTCTTTTCCGTCGTCATTCCCGGATGGGACCAACTGCTCGGCCCCGGCTTCGACGGACACTCCGCAACGGCATGGATCTCGTTCCTGCTGTTCTGGGGGATGAATATCTGGATCATCATCAAGGGGATGGATCTTCTAAGGCACGTCGAGAATTGGGCGGCGCCGTTCGTGCTGGTCATGACAGCCGTTCTCCTCGCGTGGGCAATCAAGGAGGCGCACGGGCTGGGACCGTTGCTCCAGGACCGAGGGAAGTTCCACACGTTCGGCGAGTTCTTCCCGGTGTTCGTTCCGTCGCTCACGGCGATGATCGGATTCTGGGCGACGCTCTCACTCAACATGCCGGACTTTACGCGCTTCGGTCGCAGCCAGAAGGAACAGGTCGTCGGACAGGTTGTTGCGCTTCCGACGACGATGACTGTTTTCGCCGCGATGGGTGTGTTGATCACGAGTGCAACGGTGATCATCTACGGCCAGGCGATCTGGGATCCCGTAAAGCTCGTTGCGAAGTTCAACGCGCCAATGGTCGTCGCCATTTCGATGTTTACCGTCGTTGTTGCGACGCTGGCCGTCAACATTGCGGCAAACGTGGTATCGCCAGCGAACGACTTTGCGAATGTCTTCCCGAGGCTCATCAACTTCCGTCGCGGCGGCATCATCACCGGGATCCTCGGCATTGTGATGATGCCGTGGCGGCTACTCGCCGATCCATCCGGCTACATCTTCAACTGGCTGCTCGGCTATTCGGGTGGGCTCGGCTCCATCGCGGGCGTGCTGATCGCCGACTACTGGCTGGTGAAGCGGAAGCACCTGGTGCTTGAAGACCTCTACCTGCCTGACGGGATCTATCGCTATCGGAACGGGTGGAACTGGAATGCAGTTGCCGCGACGGTGGCCGGGTGCGCGCTCGCGTGGGGTGGGCTCGTCATCCCGTTCCTCAAGCCGCTGTACTCGTACGCGTGGTTCGTCGGCTTCCTCGTGTCCGGCGGCACGTACTACGTTCTCGAGCTCCGCCGCGGGCCGCGAACCGCTCGCGCGCTTTCCGCGTCTGTCGTGAACTAGTTCACCTCAACAGAACCTCGATGTCCCAGATCGTAAAGTGCGGCCTCATTCAGGCCTCGAACGCCATCGATACCAGCGAGAGCATCGACAAGATTCGCGAGGCGAACATCGCGAAGCACATGACGCTCATCGACAAGGCTGGCGCGGCGGGCGTGCAGATCCTCTGCATGCAGGAGATCTTCACCGGCCCGTATTTCTGCGCCGAGCAGACACCGCGCTGGTATGAGGCCACGGAGTATATCCCGGATGGTCCCACGACGCGGCTCATGCAGGAGACAGCGAAGAAGTACGAGATGGTGATCATCGTGCCGCTGTACGAAGTGGAGTCGACCGGCGTGTACTACAACACCGCCGCCGTCATCGACGCAGACGGCACGTACCTCGGCAAGTATCGTAAGAATCACATCCCGCAGGTCGCGCCGGGATTCTGGGAGAAGTACTATTTCAAGCCGGGCAACCTCGGCTATCCGGTGTTCCAGACTCGCTACGCGAAGGTTGGCGTCTACATCTGCTACGATCGCCATTTCCCGGAAGGCGCGCGCGAGCTTGGACTCAACGGCGCGGAGATCGTGTTCAATCCGTCAGCGACCGTTGCCGGGCTGTCAGAATATCTCTGGAAGCTCGAGCAGCCGGCGCACGCTGTGGCGAACGGGTATTTCGTTGGTGCGATCAATCGCGTGGGCACCGAGGCGCCGTGGAACATCGGGGAGTTTTACGGGCAGAGCTATTTCTGCGACCCGCGCGGCCAGTTGCTGGCGGTTGCTTCGCGCGACAAGGACGAGCTCCTCGTGGCCGATCTCGACCTCGACAAGATTCGCGAAGTGCGCAACACGTGGCAGTTCTTCAGGGACCGTCGGCCGGAGACATACACCGGGATCGCTCGCCTTTGACCTTGTCGGGATGAGGTGGTGCAGTGCTCATGGTCCGGCCTGCCGCCGTCCCCAATGGCACGGTGCAGGTATGGAAATCAGAAGCTCAGGGAGCAGCCGGCGGCCGGCAGACAATCAGGAGTGTGGCACGGAGCCGCGCGGGCGACGGAGCCGTAGCCGAGGATCCGCGCCGATCCGCCGCATCCGCGTAAATCCGCGTTCAGTCCGTTCCACCGCATGGACCACAACACATCGACAACGGCGTCAACGAATTCCAGCGCGCGGATTTTCGCCCCGCAGGCGCGCGGCTATCGATGAGCGGCGCGAGACGCGAGTATTGGTGAAACTCGCTCTCAGTGCACTCGTTCCGGCGCGCTGGCGCGCTTGATCAGCCACGCCACAATCGCGACCGGCACGATGATCATCAAGGCAATCTTGACCACGGCGAGCAGGATCCCCACCATCGCCATGCCGAGCCCGAACACCACACCGAACATCGCCATGCCCATGACGAACAGGACGAACAGGCATGGGACGCCAACGAACAGAAACAGAGCCGAAAGCAGCAAGAACCTGAGCGTGCGCATTGTGTCGACCGTGTTGAGGTAAGCAATACTACGACTGTTGACGCTTTCCGGTTACCGTCCGCCTCTGTTCGGCGAACTTCCAACTCCAACTGACTCATGCCGGTTGATTCGGCGCCCGCCGCCAACACCACGTACGCCCGACGCATTGGACTCTTCTCCGGCACGATGCTCGTCGTCGGCGGAATCATCGGTTCGGGCATCTTCCTCAATCCGTCCATCGTCGCCCGCCGGACAGGATCAGCAGCGCTCACCATGGGCACCTGGTCGCTCGGCGCCGTCATCGCGCTGCTCGGCGCTTTCATCTATGCGGAGTTGGGACGCAGGCGGCCGCAGGTGGGCGGAGGTTACGCGTATCTGCGCGATGCCTTCGGCGAACTGCCCGCCTTTCTGTACGGATGGGCGTTGTTGCTGGCCATTGCAACCGGCGCCATCGCCGCCGTCGCAGTTACCTTCGCGACGTATGCCGTGAAGATTTTTGGGCTGCCGCCTGAAGCCGTGACGACGTTGGCTCTCGGCTCCGTGCTTCTGCTGTCCGTCGTGAACATTCTGGGCGTGCAACCTGGAGCAGCGACGCAGAACATCTTTACAATTCTCAAGTTGAGCGCGCTCGGTGCCCTGCTGGTCGCCGCTGTCATCATGCCTGCAGCGGTGATGCCCACTCTTCCCGCTCCAATCGCGTCGATCGCGCTGTCGGCGCCAACGACGCTTGGGGCGATCCTTCTGGCGATGAGCACAGCGCTCGTGCCGGTATTGTTCTCCTACGGCGGATGGCAGCAGACGAATTTCGTTGCCGAAGAGATGCGCGATCCGGAGCGTACGCTGCCACGTGCGTTGGTCCTCGGGGTGTTGATCGTGGTCGCGGTCTATCTTGGTGCGAACGTCGCGTACATTCGCGCGCTCGGCATGGAGGGCCTCGCGCAAAGTACGGCGCCGGCGGCCGACATGATGTCGAGAATCGCTGGCGAAGGTGGACGACGGCTCATCGCCGCGGGGATTGCGGCGTCCACGTTTGGGTTTCTCAATCTCGTGATTCTCGTGTCGCCGCGTGTGTATCAGGCGATGGCGCGCGACGGATTGTTCTTCGCCAGTTTCGCGACGCTGCATCCGCGCTTTCGCACGCCGGTCACTGCGATCGTCTTTCAGGCGCTTGTTGCGGCAGCGCTCATTCTTACCGGCAGCTACGGCCAGCTGCTCGACTGGGTCGTATTCGCCGACTGGATCTTTTTCGGCACGACGGCGCTGACGCTCATCGTGTTTCGTCGTCGAGATGCGGCGACGGGTGTGACTGATGTCGGATTTCGCGCGCCGCTCTATCCGCTCAGCGTTGCGTTGTTCGTGCTCGCCGCACTGTACGTGGTGTTCGGATCCATCGCGTCGAATCCCGGTAACGCACTGCGAGGCGTACTACTGCTCGTTGCGGGAGTTCCAGTGTTTTTGTTCTGGAAAAACAGGAAGGGCAGCTAGGGACGATGCTGTTCAGTCGGGGTGCGAAATCGTTGTCATCCCGCAAGCGCGAGCGCAGCGAGCGAATGTCGGGATCTCCTGTCCACGCGCTCGACGAACGCCGTAGCGCAGCGTAGTAGATCCCGACACTCGCTTCGCTCATGCGGGATGACATCATTCCGGAGTTTGAGATCGTGCGTGATCCAGGACATCGCGAACTTTCTGCGCGAGTTGCGACGGCGCGAACGGCTTGGCAAGAAACGGGGTTGACGGATCGAGCAATCCGTCGCGAACGATTTCTGCGGAGTGGCCAGACATGAACAGCACTGGGATCCTGGGATACAGGCGACGCATCTCGACGGCGAGCGCAGGACCGAGCATGCCGGGCATCATCACGTCGGTGAGCAGCAAGTCGATGTCGTGTTCGCTCGCCAGTCGCAGGGCGGCGTATCCATCCGACGCCTCGACGATCTTGTATCCATGCAGCTCGCGTGAGCGGCGCGCGACGCGACGGACCGACTCTTCGTCTTCGACGAGCAGTACGCGTTCGCTGCCCGCCGCGCCACCAGCGATCACCGGCACGGTCGGGCGCTCTGGATTCTTCGCGCGAGGGAGATAGATGCTGAACGTCGCTCCATTGCCGACCGTGCTCTCGACCCATACATAGCCGCCGCTCTGCTTCACGATGCCGAATAGGGTGGCAAGGCCAAGTCCTGTTCCCTGGCCGGGCTCCTTCGTCGTAAAGAAGGGATCGAAGATGCGCGCCTGTGTGGCGCGGTCCATTCCGGCTCCGTTGTCCGACACATCCAGGCGCACGTAGTCGCCGGGTGCAGCCTGCACGCCCCACGCCTCGAACTCATCATGCAGCGCCGCATTCGACGTGCGAATCGTGACGCGACCGTCAGCACAACCATGAATCGCATCGCGAGCGTTGACGACAAGGTTGAGAATGACCTGCTCGACTTGCCCCGGGTCCGCGAGCACCAGGCCAAGGTCCAAGTCGAGGTCGAGCGCGAGTTCGCCATCGTCCCGCAGTAACATTCGGAGCATTCGATCGAGGTCATTGACCCTCGCATTGAGGTCAAGCGGCTCCGGACGGAGGAGCTGGCGCCGACTGAAGGCGAGGAGCTGTGCGGTGAGCGTCGCCGCTCGATCTGCTGCCTTGTTGATCTCGCTGAGGAACTCCGTGGACTGCCGGTCGGACTCGAGTGTCATCTCGAGGAGTGACGCGAAGCCCTTGATTGCCGTGAGCAGGTTGTTGAAGTCGTGCGCCACGCCACCGGCGAGAAGACCAACCGCCTCCATCTTCTGCGCCATGCGAAGCTGCGTCTCGAGCTTCCGGTGCGCGGTGACGTCGGACACCATCGCAATCGTCGCAACGATAGCGCCCGAGCGATCGCGCATCGGGGTGGTCGACAGCTGCACATCGAGAATGACGCCATCCTTTCGTTGACGCCGAGCGG
This sequence comes from bacterium, assembly GCA_039934235.1. Taxonomy (GTDB): domain Bacteria; phylum Gemmatimonadota; class Gemmatimonadetes; order Gemmatimonadales; family Gemmatimonadaceae; genus AG11. The sequence continues at coordinate 5,585 of JBDTMO010000241.1, forward strand.
GCAGCGCCTTGAGCGACCCACCGTTGCGCGCGGAGACCAGGTTATCGCCGAACGTCGTGCGCTCTTCTGGCGGGACGTTCGGCAGCAGGTTGCCCACGACCTCGTCAGCGGTCCACTGAAACATCGACTCCGCCGCCGGATTCCAGTGCAACACGCGCCCATCGAGATCCAGGACGATCACTGCGAGAGGTGCATCTTCGACGAGCGCACGCAATCGTTCGCTCGTCATCTGGTGCTCCTTGTCCGAAACGGCGCGCTCCTCCGCCGCCGTGCTCCGGGATGTGGCGTCCCGATAGTACAACAGGCAGCCGTCATCCAGTGGAACCACGTCGACTTCGACCCAATACGCACCGTGCGTTCCGCGTACGCTGAAGCTCGACGGCACGCGCGCGCGCGCCGCGAACTCCACGGCAAGTCTCGCCTGCGAGTCGGGCGCGTAATGCAAGACGTCCCACAGCAGCATTCCGGAATAGCGATCCGGGTCCTCCCCACGACCCGTGAAGTCCCGGCGCGCCACTGCATTCACGAACACCACCCGCATGGTGTAGTCAACGAAGATGCAGCCGTCACGCAGGTGCTCGACCAGCGGGGCGAGCGCGTGCGGCGCGTTGCCGGACGACGTGCGCGCAGGCGGGGTGGAATCGAGGCCGTCAGCGGGAACCATGAAGGGCAGTATCGGCTTGATGAGGTGTGTGGCCCAGCTTTGCGCTTGCCCGGCTCGTTGTCGCTGAGTATCTATAGGAAGCTTAATACAACCGTTCGTCGTGGCGATTTCCAGCAAATTGCGGCCACGTTAATCCCCTGCTAAAGCGCGAGCCCGCACGCCGTCGCGTTAGGGCTCCTTTTATTTTTCGTCGCATGACTGACCGGACTGCTGCATCCAGACACCCGTACCTCGAAGCACTCGATACCCGGGTGCTCGTGTACGACGGCGCGATGGGCACGAACATCCAACGGCACAACCCGACCCCGGACGATTTCGGTGGCAAGGCGCTCGAGGGGTGCAACGACAACCTCGTGCTCACTCGGCCCGACATCATTCAGTCGATCCACGAGTCGTTCCTGGCCGTCGGTTGCGACGTGGTGGAGACGTGCACCTTCCAAAGCACGCCGCATCGCCTGCGGGAGTGGGGCCTCGAGGACAAGACCCGCGAGCTCAACGTGCAGGCAGCGCGGATCGCCCGCGCGGCATGTGACAAGTATTCCACCCCAGAACGGCCGCGATTCGTTGCCGGCTCCATAGGCCCAACCGGAATGCTTCCGTCGAGTAGCGACCCTGCGCTCGGCAACATCACCTTCGAGGCGCTCGCCGAGACCTACTATTGGCAGGCGAAATACCTGGTGGAAGGTGGCGTGGATGTGCTGCTCGTCGAGACCGCACAGGACATCCTCGAGGTCAAGGCCGCGCTGACGGGCTTCGAGCGGTTGTTTGCGGAGCTGGGACACCGGGTTCCCGTACAGGCGCAGATTACGCTCGACACCAGCGGACGCATGCTGCTGGGCACCGACATCGCGAGTGCGGTCGCCACGCTCGAGGCGATGCGCGTCGATGTGATCGGTCTCAACTGCTCCACGGGTCCCGAGCACATGCGCGAGCCGATTCGGTTCATGACCGAGCACGCGTCGTTGCCAATCTCGGTTATTCCGAACGCAGGTCTTCCCTTGAACACCGGAACGGGCGAGGCGATCTATCCGCTCGAGCCGCTTCCGATGGCGGGAATGCTGCGCGACTTCGTCGAGAACTTTGGCGTGCGAATCGTCGGTGGATGCTGCGGTACGACGCCGGAGCATCTCTCGCAGATTGTCGAGGCTGTGCGCGCGGCAACGCCGGCCACGCTTCCGCAGCACAACCGCGAAGCGCTCGTGTCATCGGCAATGCGCGCGACGACGCTGCGTCAGGAACCGGCACCACTGCTGGTGGGCGAGCGAGTGAATTCGCAGGGCTCGCGTAAAGTGAAGCGCCTGTTGCTGGCCGATGACTACGAGGGCATCCTCGAAGTCGCACGCGACCAGCAGGACTCGGGTGCGCATGTGCTCGACGTCTGCGTCGCACTCACGGAGCGCGGTGACGAAGCGGAGCAGATGGCCAAGGTGGTCAAGCTGCTCTCAATGAGCGTCGAGCTCCCGTTGATGATCGACTCGACCGAGCGTGTGGTCATCGAGGCAGCGCTCGAACATGTACCTGGTCGCGCGATCATCAACTCCATCAACATGGAGAACGGCCGCAAGCGCATCGACGACATCGTGCCGCTCGCGAAAAAGCACGGCGCCGCGCTGGTCGCGCTCACGATCGACCCAATCGGCATGGCGAAAACGCGCGAGCGGAAGCTCGAAGTCGCCAAGGCGATCTACGACATCGTCGTTGGTGAGTACG
>JBDTMO010000242.1:0-7951 GCA_039934235.1 bacterium
CGCTCCGTGGCAGTGCGACGCCGTACCGACGAGGAACGCCGTGTCGCCCGCCTCGCCCAGCGCGGCAACGGATGCATCAGCCGCGATGACGTCGCGGACGTCGATCATCCCCACTCCATGCGTGCGATGCGAGCAGTGAAACACAAACGGACCCTCGATCCTACGGCCAGCGGCGCGCTCCTGCGCGGCGTACTCCGTCAGCGCTGGCGGTAAACTCCAGCCTCGCTCGCCCTTCGTGGCCGGGCAGCGCGCCGGCTCGATGCAGTTGATGGGACAAATCCACTCCGCAAAGCTCACATAGTGGGTGCCGTCTGCACCCACCATCTGCCACGGAACGGCGGGAGCTGCGTCGAGCGGCTCGACACTGACCTTTCGCGAAGGCCACCGCGCTCGAGCGCGATGTACCAACCACTCTGCCATAAGGTGCGGCATCAGCGGCGACGGAACGATCGAGTCGTTCGACGTCTCGAGTGCGTGGTCGCTCGCCTCGGACAGGTAGCGCGAAAAAAAATCGTCCCAACTCGCAACTTCGAGTCGGAGCCTGGGTGGTTGGTCCGCCGCGGCGAGCTTGGAGACGAGACAGTCCGGATTGCGATCCACGACGACGAGTTCCGCCCAGTTCGCCGCGCTTGCCGCCGCCGCGCGTCCGAGTTGCCGGACGTAATAGCTGCCGTAGCATCCGCCACCAACGACGATGATGGTGCCGAAGTGCAGCGTCTCGCGAACGACGCGGAGCGCCCGGTCAGCGCCGGACGTGTCGCCCGCCGTCGACACAGAGCACCTCACCGGTCACGAACTCAGCCTCGAGCAGATACACGACAGCACTGGCGACGTCCTCGGGCGTCCCGATACGGCCTAGAGGCGTCGTGCGGCGAAGATGCTCCGCGTCGTCCTCATTGAATCCGTCGGGTAAGAGCACGACACCCGGCGCAACCGCGTTGACACGAATCTCTGGCGCGAGCGCGTGGGCCAGGGCACGCGTCATCTGCACGACCGCCGCTTTCGTCATTCCATGCGGCACATACCCAGTCCACGTCTCGAACGCGGCCAGGTCGGCAATGTTCACGACAGCCCCATGCGCGTTTCGGAGGGCGGGTGCCGCATGCTGCGTGAGGAAGAACGGTGCACGCACATTGAGCGCGTGCATGTCGTCCCAGTCCTTTTGCGTCACCTCGCCAATTGGCGTGCGCAGCATCACGGCCGCAGAGTTGACGAGTGTGTGCAGCTCGCCATGCTCAGCGACGAGTGAATCAATGAGCTGTTCGCAGGCCGTCACGTCGGTGAGATCGGCACGGACGAGCGTCGCCGAGCCGCCTGCATTCGTGATGAGGGCCGCGGTTTCGCGCGCACCGCTGGCAGACTCATTGTAGTGAACGGCCACGCGCATCTTCTGCGCGCCGAGCGCGACCGCGATCGCGCGTCCGACTCGCCGACCTGCACCAGTGACGAGCGCGACGTGACCAGCGAGTCCGCTCACGCTACGCCACCGGCGCGCGTCCGAGCGTGGTGAGACGCGCGTCCTGGAGCGCGAGCCATTCCTGAGGCACTTGCATCATCCCGATTGTGCGCGGTCCGTCCGCGGCACCATGCCAATCCGATCCTCCACTCATGACCAAGCCGAGTTGCGCCGCCAGGGTGTTCAATCGAGCCGTGTCGCTCGGCGAGTGACCAGGATGCTTGACTTCCACGCCGTCCAACCCGAGCGCGACGAGGGCAGTGAGCCTCTCACGCGTGCCAGCTGGCCCGGGATGCGCAAGCACCGCGATGCCACCGGCAGAGTGAATGATCGCGATGGCGTCGGCCATGGTGAGCTGGTCCTTCGCGACATACGCGGGCTTGCCGGCCCCCAGATAGCGATCGAATGCATCGCGCACGTCGCTGGCCCAGCCATCGGCGACGAGTGCGCGCGCCACATGCGGCCTCCCCACGGCGCCGCCTCCCGCCTGTGCGAGCACGTCGTCGAATGTCACGTTCACGCCGAGTGCGATGAGCTTCTCGACAATGGTCTGTCCACGTCGCTCGCGCATGTCACGCAACGCGCCGAGTTCGCGCTCGATGACGAGCACATCGTGGAGGTGAAGTCCGAGTAGATGTGTTTCGGCGTCGCCCTCAACCGCACTCAACTCGACCCCATTCACAATGCGCACGCCGGCCTCTGCCCCCGCGGCCTGCGCCTCGGCGAGACCTCCGACGGTATCATGGTCGGTGAGCGCGATGGCCACGAGGCCGGCGGCAAGCGCCGCACGCACAACGTCAGTTGGGCTGCGCGATCCGTCGGACGCGGTGGAATGCATGTGCAGATCGACGAACGGCGTCCCTGCGGGAGCGGTCACGGTGCGTAACCAGCCTCGGGTGACATCTCACTCGGCTGCGACTGCGCGAACAGACGCGCCAGATCAGCGTCGGGCATTTCCGCTAACGCCAGCTCTCGCGAGCGCGTGCCCTGCGGTGAGTAGCGCGTGACGCGCACTTCCCGGTCGTCTCCTGAACCGGAGACGAACAACAGCGCGAATTCGTCGCGGTCATATTGGGTGACCTTACCGGACGGTGTCACGCGCCAGGCGCGTCCGTCGAGCGTGATGGTACGAGTCGGCATGATTACGGCAGCTCCACTTCGTGGTAAATGCGGGCGGGGTCGAGCACGCGCTCCGGCGCCGACGCGTGCGCACGCGCGAGTGTGTCAGCATCCGGCGCTTCGCAGAATTCGAGAAACGCACCCCGCAGTCCCGTTTCCTCGAACACCCAATAGCGGCAGCCTGCGGACGCGTAGTAGTCACGTTTGCGCAGGAGCCGCTCGGAGAACTTCACGCGATCCGGCGGCGTGACGAGCGTGCGCTGAATCGTGAGGAAACGCGGCATGATCAGATCGCGCTATCGGGGAATGACTCGAGGCCCTTCTTGACGGCAGCGAGGAATTTGTCCGCATCCGATCCGTCCACGATGCGGTGGTCGAACGACAGCGAGAAGTATGCGCAGGTGCGAATCGCGATGGTGTCCTCTCCGTCCACGCCTCGTATCACCTTTGGCCGCTTCTCAATGGCGCCGAGCCCGAGGATGGCTGATGTGCCGAGCGGAATGATCGGCGTCCCCAAGAGGGAGCCGAACACGCCGGGATTCGTGATCGTGAAGGTTGCCTGTTGGACTTCTTCGGGCTTCAAACGCTTGGTCCGCGCCCGCTCGGCGAGGTCATTGAGCGATTTGGTCAATCCAGACAGCGACAGGTCGTCGGCGTTCTTTATAACCGGAACGATAAGGCCCCACTCGAGTGCGACCGCGATTCCGATGTTGTATGGCTTGCGATAGATGATGCTCGAGCCGGACACGGCGGCGTTGAGGATTGGGAACTGCTTGAGCGTGTCCACCACTGTCTTGATGATGAACGGCAGGAACGTGAGCTTCTGGCCGGTCTGCTCTTCAAACGCAGCGCGATTCGCCTGGCGAATGCGTCCAACACGCGTCAAGTCGACCTCGAAGAACGAGGTGACATGCGCGTTCGTGTGCCGCGAGGCGACCATGTGATCGCTGGTGAGCGACCGGATTTTCGACATCGCCTCGACTTTGTCGCCGGGCCACGGTTCTGGCGTAGGGCCGTTCTGGGCGGCACCTGACGGCGCGTGCATTGAGGCGCGCTGCACGACCGGCGCTGGCGGAGGGCCCGATGCGATGTACTGCTCGATGTCGCGCTTTGTGACTCGGCCTTGAATCCCGCTGCCTTGCATCGCGGCGATTTCGAGGCCGTGTTCGGCAGCGATCTTTCGGACGAGCGGAGATGACTTCGTCCGCAGGCGATCATCGAGCCCGTTGCCGCCCGTTGACGCGGGAGCGACAGGGATGCTGGGGGCGATGGATTGGTGCGAGGCGGGGGCGGGTGTCGCAGTAGCTTTCGTACTGGGGGGGGGCCCCACGCCGACGGCTGCCGAAGGCACCGGACTCGACGCAACTGAAGCGATCGCCGCGCCCTTTTCTGTCTCGATGCGTGCAACGACGGTCTGCACCGCGACCGTCTCCCCTTCCTGCACAATGATCTCGACGAGCACGCCCGCAGACGGCGCCGGTATCTCGGCGTCGACCTTGTCAGTGCTGATTTCGAAAATCGGCTCGTCCCGCTTGACCTCGTCGCCGACCTTCTTCAGCCACTTCGACAGCGTCCCCTCGGCGATCGATTCGCCCATCTGGGGCATGATGATGTCAACGCGAGCCACTGCGATGTCCTCTCACTCTGAGTTACGAGACGCGTTGCGCACCTTCCGCATACGCCAAAGTACAATCGTGGGAACCAGCACCAACCCGATGCGTGCTCCCCACGTCCAATACGTGCTCCAATCACACGGCGCGCCGGTTTCTGCATCGGCCTGGCACCGAGTCACCCCACCAACGATCTTCGCGATCAACACGGCGATCATCCCGCCTGCAGCCAAACCGGCCACGGCGCTGATGCAGCCAACCCCAACATAAGGCCAAACCCCATCGCTCGTCTGCCCCGACGCTTCCGGGCCCATGTTATCAGTGTCTCGCATCGTCAGTACGCGGCCAGCCGCCGCGCCGCCACAACGATGTCCGCCACCTGAGGAAGGACGAAATCCTCCAGGCTCGGGGCGTATGGCAGGGGCACGTCGTGCGCCGTTACGCGCAGGACCGGCGCGTCGAGCCACTCGAAACACGATTCGCTAATGCGCGCCGTGATCTCACCGGCAATTCCGCCCGTGCGCGTGTCCTCGTGCACGATGAGGACGCGATTCGTCTTCTTCACCGTCGCGATGATTGCCTCGTCATCGAGCGGTGCGAGCGAACGGAGGTCGATCACCTCGACGCTCAGGCCGTCCTCACGCTCCAACTGCTCCGCTGCATCGAGTGCTTTGTAGACCGTTGCCGCGTACGTGATGATCGAGAGGTCGGTCCCCGCTCGCGCGACACGTGCCTTGCCGATTGGCACCACGTGATCACCCGCGGGCATCTCTCCCTTGATACGGCGATACAAATACTTGTGTTCGAAAAAGAGCACGCAGTCGTCGTCGCGAATAGCCGCTTTCATCAGCCCTTTTGCGTCGGACGCGGTGCTCGGGTATACGACCTTGAGACCGGGCGTGTGTATGAAACCCGCCTCGGGATTCTGCGAGTGGAACGGACCGCCACGCACGTAACCGCCGCTTGGGCCGCGTACCACCATTGGCGTTGGCAGAAACGCGCGGTACCGCGCCGTCGCGACGTAGTTGGTGAGCATGTCGTACGCATTGGCGATGAAGTCGATGAACTGCATCTCGACGACGGGTCGCATGCCCATATGCGCAGCACCCGCCGCCGCGCCAACTATTCCGATCTCGGAAATCGGACTGTCGATCACGCGTGACTCGCCGAATTTCGCGAGTAGGCCATCAGTGACCTTGAACGCGCCACCATACGCGCCAATGTCTTCACCAATCATGAAGACGTTTGGGTCGCGGTCCATCTCCTCGAAAAGAGCCTCGCGAATGGCCTCGAGATACGTGATCTCAGCCATTACACGTCACCACTGATGTCGTAGGTGCCCCAGCCTTCGGGACGTTCATTCTCCTCGACCGCTGCGTCCTTGCCCTCGCGAAACCAGAGCGGCTTCTCTTTCGCTGGGTCGGCATACACACCGATCAGCGCGTCGAGCGGCTCCGGCACTCCCGACTGCTCCGCGATGTCGGTCGCCTCATCGATCTCCGTCTGCACGCGCGCGTCGATTACCGTCAGTTCTTCCGCACTAACACCTTCGCCATTGAGGCGAAGAATGTAGCGATCGATCGGGTCATTTTCGCGCGCCCAGCGTTCGCCTTCGCCCTCTGGCACGTACGACTGATTGTCGTGCTCCGCATGTCCCTTTCTGCGGTAGGTCATGAGCTCGACGATTGACGCCCCTTCACCACGTCGCGCCCGATCGACAGCACGCTTCGTCGCCTCGTACGTCGCAATGACGTCGTTTCCGTCGGCACGCTCACCGGGCACACCGTAACCGACCGCCTTGTCTACGAGACGCGCGACGGCCGTTTGCTTCGACGTCGGCGTCGAATACGCGTAGCCATTGTTCTCGATGACGACAACGAGTGGACAGCGTTGCACGGCCGCGAAGTTGATTCCCTCGTGGAAGGCGCCCGTGGATGTCGCGCCGTCGCCGACATAAACGAGTCCAACGCGATCTTCGCCGCGCATCTTGAACGTCAACGTGACGCCGGCCATCACGGGCACCATGTCGCCGAGTGGCGAGATTTGTCCGATGAAACCGCGCTCGGTGTCGCCGAAATGAATGTTCAACTCGCGCCCGCGCGTCGGCGAGTCGCCCTTGGCCATGTATTGCTTGAGGATTTCGACGGGCGTCGCACCCTTCACCAACATGGATCCGAGGTTACGAATCAATGGCGACAGGATGTCTCCGTTCCGCAACGCATACGCGCTTCCCACGGCGTCGGCCTCCTGGCCGAGCGAGCGAAAAAGACCGCCAACCACTTTCGTTTGTCGGTAGAGATTGACGAGCCGCTCCTCGAGCGAACGGGTGAGCCGCATCCAGTAGTAGAGCTCGAGGCGTTGTGCGCGCGATAGCGACGTGCTGCCGTCTCCCTGTTCGGCGACGGCGGAAGACTGCGGTGTTGCTGCGCGTCCCCCGCCCCGCGTCGTTGCCGACCGCGGGGAGACCACTAGTACGCCGCTTCGAGCGTGTGGGTCGAGTCCTCGGCGCGATGCACCTCGACGAAGAATTTCTTCACGTTCCGATCCAAGCGGCTCTCACCCATCTGGTCGGTAGCCACTTCGACGAAGGTGTAGTGACCGCCTTCAGGCCTGACACTCAACTTCATTGCGCCGAGCGTACCGGTGAGCTGTCGCGTGCGCGCCGTGGTCGCGACTGACGTGAGGCCCAGTTTCGAAAAGAAGCGGTCCGCCACAACGAGAACGTCAGCCGGCGGCATATGACTGCGATAGAAGTGACGCATGGTCTTACGGTTTCCCGCTCCGCTCCGGGAGCACGTCCTGCATCCATTCCGTCTTTTCGAGCGGCTTGGAGGCATCACTGTGAAACTGAATGCCGACGGCCCATTGCTCGGCACTCACGTAGTTGAGTTTCGCCGAGTATGTGCCGACTTGCGGCGCCTTGACGAAACCGTCGAAGGTGCGGGGGCCGCCCTGCACACCAGTGTTCGCAAAGATGCGCCCTTCGCCGGTCTCGATGGGTTGGCCGGTTTTGCGGTCCGTGACCTTGATGGTGTAGATCACGTCTTCGCGCGCGTGCGGCGGAATGGGATCGGACGTAATGACGAACTTGTAGTTCTCCGTCCCCTGCCGCAGTTCCAACTGGTGATCGGGACCGCCACACGACGCGGCGCTGGTGAGCGCGAGTGCGAGCGCTATCGGTGCGGCGCGACGTGCAGCGGCGATGGAGATCACGACTGGTAGTACTCCAGGCCAAGATGCGTGATTTGATCTTCACCCATGAGATGACGCAGCGTGTTCTTGAGCTTCGTTTGCTGGATGAAGAGATCGTGCTCGGGCTGCAGCCCCGGCGCGGTCATTGGGCTCTTGTAGTAGAAGGATAGCCATTCCTGAATCCCCTTCATGCCGGCGCGTTGCGCAAAGTCGCTGAACAATGCGAGATCGAGCACGAGCGGAGCGGCAAGGATCGAATCACGGCAGAGGAAGTTCACCTTGATCTGCATCGGGTAACCCATCCACCCGACGATGTCGATGTTGTCCCACCCTTCCTTGTTGTCGCCGCGCGGCGGATAAAAATTGATACGCACGACGTGCGAGAAATCCTTGTACAAATCGGGATACTTCTCCGGCTGCAGGATCGTGTGCAGCACGGACAGCTTCGACTCTTCCTTGGTCTTGAACGACGCGGGGTCGTCGAGCACTTCACCGTCGCGGTTGCCGAGAATATTGGTCGAGTACCAGCCGGCGAGTCCGAGCATGCGCGCCTTGATGCCGGGCGCGATGATGG
>JBDTMO010000243.1:0-7949 GCA_039934235.1 bacterium
CGTCCGGTAGATCCCGACACTCGCTCGCTGCGCTCGCTCCTGCGGGATGACAGAGTGTTGCGTCGACCGGTCGCTCGTGCGGGAGGACACTGTGGTGTTGCATTCATTCTGCGGTCAGGAAATCGGCCGGCCGATTGCAAGCAGCTTCGTAAGACGAAGCAGGAACTCCTGTCCATCGAAGAAACTCTTTACGCGCATGCGCTCGTCGCGCCCATGCGCGCGGATGTCTTCCGGATCCCCCATCAAACCAGAGACGCCATACGCAGGAATGCCAATCTGTCGAAACGGCTGCGAGTCGGTCGCGCCTGTCGACATCGTTGGAATCACCGGAATGTTGCCGAACAATTCTTTCGTAATGCGCTCAACGGGCCCGACCATCTCGGGCATCAGTGGCGACGGCTCGACGAAGTTGCCCTGACCGGCGCGCGACACCTCGATTGCGGTATCGCCGAGTGCCGCAACGATGCCGTCGCGAATCTGGCTTGGAACCGCGTCGGGAAGGATGCGGCAATTGATGCGCACCTCTGCCGTTTGCGGTAGCGCGTTCGCCGCGTGACCACCTGTGAGGCCCGTCGCAACGCATGTCGAGCGCAACATGGAGTTGTAGCGCGGATCCGCCGACACGATCGCGGCTGCCGCGGCATCATTCTCATTTGTGAGCAGCGCCTTCATCGCGCGCCCCATCTCGGGTTTCTCGATGTCGGCGGTCTTGTCGAAGAACGCGCGCGTCACCGTGTTGAAATGAACGGGGAAGCTATGCTTCGCAAAGCGCGCAATCGCCTCCGACAATTCATAGATGGCATTGTCGGGCCGAGGCACGGATGAGTGTCCGCCGCGATTCTTTGCTGTTGCCGTAAAGTTCACCGAGTTCTTCTGCGTTGCCTGCAACGAATTGAGGAATGGCTTGTCGTCGCGCAGCGACCCGCCGCCGCCTTCATTGATGACGTACGCCGCATCCACGAGCTCGCGATGATTCTGGATGAGCCAGCGTGCACCGTTGCAACCGCACGGACTGCCCTCCTCGTCGGCGGTCAGCGCGACAATGATGTCGCGGTCGGGTACGTAGCGCTCTCGCTTGAACCGAATCAGGTTGGCAACAAAAATGGCCGCCATCGCCTTGTCGTCCGCAGTACCTCGGCCGTAGTAGTAACCATCGCGTTCGAGAAGCTTGAACGGGTCGAGGTCCGGCGACCAATCGGTCTTGAGTGCTTCGACGACATCGAGGTGCGCGAGCAGGAGCAACGGCTTGGGTGCATTCGCTCCGCCCTTGCCGTGATATCGCACGACGAGGTTGTGCTTATCCGGGCGCGCGCCGCCGAGGAAGATGTCTGCGTCGGGGAATCCGGCGTCGCGGAATCGTTTGGCCATCGCGTCGGCGGCAGCAGTCGTCCCCGACGTCATGGTGGAGGAATTGATCTCGATCAACTCCTTGTAGACGTCTTTCGCAGACTGCTGGTCTGGCGTGAGCTGTTGAGCTCCAGCGACAGGCGCAGCGAGGGCGAGAACGAGCAGGGAAGCGGGCGCGAATCGCATCGAGGGCGGGCTCCGTTGCGGTATTGTCGTGGTGAGCAAAGTGCTTGGGCGTTCGGAGCCGCACAAGCAACAACGACTGCGAGTCACGGATTTCGCGGAAATTCGCGGATAGGGCAACTGAATTTGGTTTTATTTATCCGCGCTTTTCCGCGAAATCCGTGATAGGCAGTTGCAGTTGCCGTTGCTTCGCGCGTGCAGATGACCCGGTGAAGGTGTTGCGCTGACCGGTTGCAATCATCCCAGCACCTACAAGCCAAGTGCAGATCCTTCGCTGCGCTCAGGACGACAAAGTCGCAACCTCGCTACTTCGTTGCACGTGCGGCGGCCCGCGACTTCGGGAAGAAGACCGCGCGCGCTGGGCGATCCATGTGGAAGAACACGTGGAGTACCTCGAACGCGATGATCGCGTCGAAGGTCACGGCGATCCACACGATGACCGCCTCGATGGGCAGTCCCCACCACGCCGTCACCGTGATACCAAGCATGCGCGGAGTCTGATACCCCCACCAGTGATACGGGATGGCCAGCGTCGCTTCCCACAGCATCGAAATCAGAAGCAGCGTTACGCACGTGAAGGCGAATGCCGTCCAGTTGATGAACTCACTGACGCATTCGAGCAGCAGACACGCGGGCAGCAGCGGCACGAAGGTCAGGAAGGTGAAGTAGCCTGGAATGCCGAAATGACCATCGTGCGTTGATTTGTAGATCACCCCTGCCACCCACACGGCAATCAGAATTCCCGCCGCCATGAAATTCAGCTGCACCAGATGGGTTTGCGCGCGTGCCCGCGCGGCGAAGTCGGCTTTGCTGTGCTTATGGATCCAGTCCGCATCGATCCAACTGTACAACGCGACCACGAACAGCCCGCCGAGGACGTAGAAGCCGAACTCTTCGATCGGCAGGTAGCCCCTGATTATCGCGAAGTGCGCGATGTCGACGGCCGGCAGTCGAACCCCTGTCGTCGCGCCCACGTTTTCGAACGTGAGGAAGCTTGCGCCGAGGACGATGTCCAGCACGAAGCCCGCGATGGCGATCACTGCCGCGGCCCAGGCTAACGAGCGAATGTGGAAATGGTGTTCGCGATGCCTGTAGTGCCAGAATGCGATGACGAGGAGTGGTGCGATGAAAAGCAGCAGGCTCCAGGTGTAGCCGTACGGCGTCGGGTTTGTGGCGACATCGATCGGCGGCGCCTTCGTCACGGTTCGAAGCGTGAGCCACGCCGGAACGATGATCGACAGCATGAGGCTCACGACCATCGCTCGGCTCGGGCCTGAGACCGATGACTCGTTCTTATCGAGGGGGATTGGCGCGGTCATCCTCTCAAGTTGTCGAGGGCCCATCAGGATAGTGGCTCATGCGACACCAGCTGGCGGGACAGAGGATGAATGCCTTTCCCACAGTGTGTGATCACGATAGATTCGCGCCCAAGAGATGGAAAGCGGTTTGGCGCCTTGGACAATCATGAGTGCCGCCACCGTTAGTTCGGCGAAGAGCCCAGTCCAAAATAGCGTGCGGCTATTTGCGCTGAGAGCTGCCGCCGATAGCGTTTCCCCTCCGACTACGGCATTCCACGCCAACAGAACACCGATCGCGAAATACTGATTGCGCATCGCGAACTCGGCTGTTCGCAACGTGTCGTGCTCGCGCACGTATTCGTTCAACTGACTGTTCTTGGTAGCGAGCGCCTCCTGCAGGAGCTCGCGTTGATCGACGAAGTCACGACTTCCGCCGAGCGTTGTGCGGGCGTGTGGCCACAAGCTCTCCCAGTGCTCACTGAGATACTCGAGCCAGATAGTGCGCAGGGCGTAAATCACTGCAGGGCACACGACAGCGACATATATGCCGTAACCAACAAGCGTCCCGAGGACCGTCCCTGCAGGGAATCGATCGCTGGTGGCGACGAGGAGGCGCATCAGTCCGTAGGGACCCGACAGCGCGAGTACGCAATCACACCAGAGGCCGCCGGAGGCCAGCGCGAGAACGTAGCGATGGTCAGCAAAACTTTCGATGAAGCGACGATCCGGTATGCCTTCGATGATGGATGCTGGCATGTAATGAACAATTTTGGTCGCTAAACGCCAGAGTTCAGCTGCGAAGCCGCAGGGCCGAAGCTATGGATGTGGTCGGAGCGATGCGCGGCTTCGTCTGCTGCAACGATTCGTTAGACACCATCGGCGGCTCCGCTATCTCTGCGCGATCCTGGCCGCGCAGACTCGATCGCCTTCGCCGCCTCCGCCAAGTCGTCGCTGCAGGAAGTGGTGAGAGAATTGAAGGATTGCTTTACCTCATCGAGGTATGGCTCCAACTCTCCGACGGTGATCACACTCACCACAGTATGCACCGATCCAGCGATTGGGTTGCGCCAATACACCGTCGCCCGCGGCACCTCAGCCAACATCCGCTCTCCGGTTGCATCCAAGTAGCACTCGAAGAGTCGCCCGTTAATGACCACAACGGGCAGGACGACTTCAGCAACTCGGTTTCGGGTCCGCTGCCCGGAAGCCTCCCACGCGATCGAACGAGCCGCCTTCGCGGCGCCGATCATCGCCGCGTAGGGAACGTCCTCGCCGTTGCTGAGTGCCCGGACTACGGCATACCCAACTCGGCGCGGCAGGCGGAAGACGGGCAGCTGCTGAATCTCGAGTCTCGACGCGATGCGCCCGAGAAATGCCGCTCCGAGAGTGGAGGCCGCTCGATCGCGCACGTCGTAGGGACCTGGACCGTCGGTCGCTCCCGTAAACACGACCCAGGGCTTGTCCTTCGTCGTCTTGCACTCGATCGCCAGCGTGAGACGTAGCTTCAGAACGTCGTCTTGCGCCTCCAATACGCCGACGACATCGATTTCCCGGGTGTCGCGCGACTCAAGGTCGAGATAGTACTCGGACTGGTAGGTGGAAAAACCGTGCTTCGTGACGAGCGCCGCCACATCCATCTCAAGCGGATATCCGGACCGCTCAAGCCACTTGGCGATCTTCTGCTGAAAGGACTCGGTCTCAGGTTGCGTCACACCGATGTTCGTTGAGTGTCTAACTCTCTATTCATTTGTAAAACTATCCTACCGCTCGTTCCTGATACGTCGCAAGAGTCGCGGCAATATCCACTATTCACTATTCCGCAGATCCGCCGGACTGCGCACCCCCAGCCACAAGGTTACGCACGTGTGAATAGATCTTCGGTCCAAAGTCAGGATCAAGTCCTGCACGATGGCGTCTGTCGTGAATATCTGAAATCGCCGAATGATCCGGCCGATGCAATGCCTGCTCTGTACGCGGGCTAAGATGGTGGGCAGCACATGGCCGCGGGCTCGATCTTATAGTTGGGCGCTCCCGCTGGCGTATCCAGACGCCGCTCGGGTTATCACCGCTGGCGTTGCCCCTCGTCTTGAGTCGCTCGCTCGCACGCTCTAGGTTTAGCTCACTTTCTCTGGCCGATCTTCGACGAGGTGCTCGTGGACAGACGTAACTTTCTCGCCGCGACGGCCGCTGCCGCCGTGTCGCCAATTCCCAGTCTCGAGTCAGTTGGCCAGGCCGACGCTCGCCAATACATCGAGCTGCGTCGCTATCATCTGCTTCCCGGCGCAAAGCAGCGTGCGTTCAGCACGTTCGTCGGCGAGGTCGCGATCCCGGCGATGAATCGCGCAGGAGTGGGCAAGGTCGGCGCATTCAGCATCGTCTATGGCGAGAATGCGCCATCGATGTTGCTCGTCCTCACCCACCCGACGCTCGATTCGGTTGGCTCGCTGCGTGATCGCCTCGCGAACGATGCCGTTTATGCGCGTGCTGGCGCCGCGATCCTCGAGGCGCCGATGTCCGACCCTGCGTTCGTGCGGGTGGAGAGCACGGTGCTGCGCGCCATCGAGGCGATGCCGACGCTGGCGCCATCGGCTGGGGCCGGCACTGCGGCAGCGCGCATCTTCGAGCTCCGCACGTACGAGAGTCACAGCGATCGCGCCGCGCTCAACAAGTTGAAGATGTTCAACGCCGGCGAGGTGCCGATCTTTCGTCGAACAGGGCTCACCCCTGTCTTCTTCGGCGAGACGCTCGTCGGCGCTAAGATGCCGAGTCTAATCTATATGCTCACGTTCGCCGACATGGCGGCGCGCGACGCGGCGTGGAGTGCGTTCCTTCAGGACCCGGACTGGAAGGCGCTCGCCGCGGACCCACAGTATCGCGAGAATGTCTCGGCGATCTCTGACATCATTCTGCGACCCGCGGCGTACTCGCAGATTTAAGCGAATTGGCGGACGCTGCAAGCCGATTCCGGTAGCGGTACGTCAGCAGAGATCCGCGGCCCTTCGGTGCCAGTAGCGCCGTCGACTACTGCGCGCACGCCACTGGCCACACCATGCCTTGCATTTCGCACCCGAGACTTTCACACCCGCAAATACCTACCCCACGCGCGTCCGGTAGCGCGTTATCCCGAACAGAAGAAGCAGCCCGGGGATCAGCATCCAAACGGTGCCCGGCTCCGGCGCAACAGTCGTTGCGTCCTGCTGCACCAATTGCAGCATGGGCTGCGTGACAAAACCATCCGGGACGTCGAACAGATACTGGCCGTCATCGTCAAAGTCGAACCGCAGCGTGCTTAGCATGCTCGCGCCAACGTCGCCCGTGTAGTTCGCGGGCAGCAAGTCGGACTCGGGAACCAGGCTGAAATCACCAGCGCCGGGCGGCGCCATGTTGCGGAAGCCAAGGAAGTACTGCGTGTTCGCAACCAGGTTGATGGCGCTGGCAAACGTCGCGCCGCCAAACACGCCGCGTGCGCTAGACGTGTTGAATACGCCGGAACCGAGCAGTGCGCCTCCGTCAGCCCGCGGTGCCGTAAGCAGCTCCACCGTCACGTTTCGATCCGTGCCGCCCGTGGCAAAGAATTGCGTGTACACGCCCAGGAGTGAGAAGCTGGTGGTCGGTGTGTAAAACCAACCCACGGACGCTGCTGTCCAGAACTCATCCACCGGCGTGCTTCCCGCATTCACGCTGGCCGCGATCGATTGCGCGCCCGCTCGCGACGCCGTGAGCGACAAGGCAATGATGGTCGCCATTGTCGTAAACCGCTTCGTCAACTGCTTCATTGGTCGCCTTCCGAGTCTGTTAGGTGGTTGGTAGTGTGCTGACGTCGTTGCAACGCATGCGCGCTAATGCGGCCGCGCAGTAGCGGTAAGCCTGAATTCGCCAGGCGTGCGCTTCGCCAAGGTGCCTTCGTCGGCGGCTTGCTGTACGGTCACCAGCGGATCGTCGCCGCCATGCGTCCAGAGCGTCGCAATCACACCGTCACCCAATTGGCCGGTGTACACCACGCGCGCTGTGACATCGCTCGCGTTCGCCGACCCCCCATCGATGAAAAACACCGCGCCGGTGGTCGACGTAACGGAATCGATCAGCGCGCGCCCTACGTCGAACATGAGCGCGCCACCGGTATGCTGTGCTGAAGATGCACGGACGTCATACGCACCTGTAATCATCGCGTTCGCCGTTGCATTGGCTGGTGTGCGCACGTCATCGGGCGCGGTCAGCCCTTCACTGTTGCACGCGCCGATGCTCGCGGTCACCACCGCTACCGCACCGATCGCGAACAACGCATTCAGGCCTCGGGAACTGTGCATCTATCCTCCTGTTTCGGTCGCGCTACGCGACGACTGTGATTGTGAACGGAACGATCGCTTTCGTTTTACGAACGCTGCAGTAGCTCAGCTGACATACAGCGACCGGCCTTCGGTGGTGATGTTTCCATCCATACCGAAGGCCGTGCGCCACGATCACGGCAAACCGAGCCGAGCGCGCAGTGCGAGATAATCGCCGAGGTTGTAGCTGCCATCGTTGTTGCCAAGCTGGTCGAGCCTCGCCTTCTCGGCACTCGACAACTGCGTTGCGTCGGTCAGGGCGCGTTCGCACGCCTTGAGGTCAACCACTTCAAGCGTGATTGTAAGAGGCACGGTTGCCGCACCCGTGGCGCTCAACGGTAGCGTGGCCTGGTAGACACCGGCGCCGAGCGTCCGAGTTGATCCGCGGAGCGTCAACGTGGCCGGTGTGCTGCTTTGGCCAAGCGTTGCCGAAAGCCATCCCGCGCCGCTGGCGTAGATGGGTGCTCCGACGGCGAGTCCGGGCAGCACGCCGGCGACAGCGTTGGTGACCTGTGCCGTGGTCGTACGCGTAGATGGTGAGCGTGCCTGCATGGACAGCATGATCGTTCCCGGCGTGACGACGATGCCAGGCTGCGGCGCGGCCGGTGTGACAATGAAACGCACGCTGAACTGCTGCGGCGAATTCGTGGCCGTGGGCGACGTCACCGTTACCGTGGCATCGTAAGTACCGGCGCTCAGCGCGCCCGTTGCCGGTTGCGCCGTGATGTTCATGGGTGCGGTGGTGGCGCTTGGTGTCGCCGTCAACCAACCCGACGCGCCGGCGCCGTACGTGATG
>JBDTMO010000244.1:0-7913 GCA_039934235.1 bacterium
GGCGCCCTGGGCCAACGCACTCTCTGCCCACACGCGCCCGCCATGCCTGCCGATAATGCGCCGCACAGTTGCCAGGCCAATGCCCGTCCCCTCGAATTCCTCACTGCGATGGAGGCGCTGAAAGACCCCAAACAGCTTGTGGGCGTATTGCATGTCGAATCCAACGCCATTGTCACGTACGAAGAGAATCGCGCGCCCTGCCTCTTCGCCTGCGCAGCCGATCTCGATCGTGGCGGGGTTACTGGTCCGGCTATACTTGAGCGCGTTGTCGATGAGGTTCGTGACGACCTGCTTCACGAGTCGCGCATCGCCGAGCACCTCGGGAAGCGGCGCGATGCGCCACTCGATCGCGCGATCTTTCGCGGCCATCTCCAGACCGCGGACGGCATCTGCCACGATCCCGCCGAGGTCAACCGGCACGCTCATCATCTCCGCGCGCCCAATTCGCGAGAATGAAAGCAGGTCGTCGATGAGCTCGCCCATCTCCACGCTCGCGGCGGCGATGGTCTCGAGGTAATGCATTGCCTTGGCCGAGAGCTCGTCGCGCGTGATCTCACGGAGCATCTCCACGTACCCGTGAATGTGCCGAAGCGGCGCGCGCAGGTCGTGCGAGACGGAAGAGCTGAATGCCTCCAGCTCCTGGTTCACCATCGCGAGCTCCTCCGCATGCGTCGCGTCGCGCAGTCGTTGCAGCTCGTTCTGCTGGAGGGTCTGCTCGAAGCGCTTGACGTTGGTGACGTCGCGCGCCGACGCGAAGACGCCGAGGAGCGTGCGGTTCCGGCTCAGGAAGGTCGTCGCGTTGTACGATACCACCGTTAAGGTGCCGTCCAGCGCGCGCGCCGTGAGCTCGTAGTTGGTCACCTTCCCCTCGGCGAGCACCTTGTCGATGCCGGCCTGCGCGCGAACCGGATCGGTGAAATAGTTCCCGAAGGGCGCGCCGATCAGTTCGTCCCTTGTGCAACCCGTCAGTGATTCGGTCTGCCTGTTGACGTCGGTAATGATGCCGCGCGGATCCGTCGTCATCAGCGCGTCAATGTTGGACTCGATGAGTGAGCGGGTGTAGAACTGCTGGTCGCGCAGCCGCTGGTCCAGCAGCAACCGCTCCTCTTCGGCCAGGTGTCGCGCTGTATTGTCAGTGCCGATCAGCAGGTAGCCGATGATGCTGCCATGTGGGTCGCGTAGCGCCGATACGGAGACCATCGCCGGAAATCGCGTTCCGTCCTTTCGGACCTTTCTCAGTTCGTACATGTCCTCGATGCCGCGCGCTGCCTTGAACACGAGCGCCTCGAACCCTGGCGCAATCCCGACTCCGAACTCGATGCTCAAGGCCTGGGCGCGTGTCACGAGCTCGCCCGCATCGTGTAGATCGGCCGCGGAATATGTATTGACCACGTCGGCCTCTTTGTATCCGAGCATTTGCTCGGCGCCGACATTGAAGATCTGGATGATGCCAGCGACATCAGTCGCGATGCACGAGAAGCTCGTACTCTGGAAGATTGCCCGCTGCAGCGCGCCTGCCGCGAGCAATGCGTCTTCCGCCCGCTTGCGTGCGCTGTTGTCGGTACCGACGAGCAGGTATCCGATGATGGTGCTGGCGGCGTCGCGGAGTGCGGTGACGGATACCACCGCCGGCAGGCGGCTACCGTCCTTGCAAATGTAGGTGAGCTCGTAGATGTCCTCGATGCCGCGGGACGCCTTGAAGACGAGCGCCTCGAATCCGGGGGAAATCGGCGTCTCGAATTCGGCGCTGAGTTCCTGTGCCCGCGCAATCAGCTCGGCGGAATCGGAGATTTCGGCCGGAGTGATCAAATCGGTGACTTCGCTGGCCGAGTAGCCAAGCATGCGCTCGGCGCCGACGTTGAAAATCTGGATGACGCCCATCGCGTCGGTAGCGATGCTCGAGAAGTTGGCACTGTTGAGGATCGCGATCTGGAGAGCCCCTGCTTTCACCAGGGTCTCCTTTCGGCCGACGTCAGTTTCCTCTGCAGCGTGCTCTCGCGCCGTCCACATCCAACCCTCGGTCTTCGATGCACCGCAGGGCGCCGGGAAGGGAATTGCCGTGTGAGGATGATCGAAGTGCACAACCGGCTCGGCGGAACCTGTCTGCGCCGGTGGGACGGCGGCCGGCCGAGCAACGGATTTCTGCTGAACAGGTTCGGCAAGACGGGTGCCGCACGGCGTGCTTCTTCAGTCGACCCGTGGAGGGGGAGGGGTGACGGCCCAAACTCTGTGCACGCTGACGCAAAGGTTCGCATTTGTTTCTCAGGGTGCCAAAAGGCGGCGTCAAGTTGTGCAATACTTGCGCAAACGGTTGCGCAATTTATTCGCATCAAAAACTCTTGTGTCCCCGGGGAATAGCTGCTATTCACACGTGCTTAGGATGACGAATGTTCACTAACCTTTGCCTGATTTGGCTGACTTTGGTACAATCGGCGCAAGAGTTTGCATGAATTGTTTTACCACCGGCTGCCGCCGGTGCATGGTTGCATAGTCGAAATCAATAGTCAGGGCGAGACGCTGACGTTTCGTCGCATCGTGGGGTCTGCCCCCGCGTACGGCATCGCGGTGGGTCATTTGTAACGCCCCAGTTCAATGTCTCCTGTGGGACGCTTCGATCTCAGCGGTGCTCTGCTGGCGCCCCGCAAGATGGTCAAGGCGAAATCTCGTCCTGGTGGACTCGCATCACCGCTGGATTGGCGGCGCGGGGCAGTAGTCAGGATAAGTCGTAGCAGATTTAGTACATCGATCGTACGAAGTAGCTGTACCTGCGTCACACGACCCCAAGACATCCGGGTGACACCGGAGCGACCCCTCGTCCTCACGTGGAGGCATTCGAATGGCAGCCGTTCGTCGCATGGTCCCTCTCGTCGTCTTTGCCCTGATCTGCGCGGTCCAGGGCAAAGCCCAGAATGTTGGCCGTATCCATGGTACGGTCCTCGACTCCGCAACTCGGCAACCGCTGCCCAACGTCAGCGTCGGTGTCGAGGGCACACCCCGCGGCTCCGTCTCGCGCGTCGATGGGACGTTCGATATCACCGGCGTCGCCGCGGGAAGCTACCGCCTGCGCGCACGGCGCATCGGCTATCGGACACTCGTCCAGCCGGTGACGGTCACCGCGGGCGGGTCGACCACTGTCGAGCTCGTCCTGGATCCGCAGGCAGCCGTACTCACTGAAATCGTCGCAACGGGATACGGAACGCAGCGGCGCGAGGCGATCACCGGCTCGGTGACCACCGTCAACGCGGACGCCGCCAAGGTTGGCGTAGTCACCAACGCGGAACAACTCCTCCAGGGCCGCGCGGCCGGCGTCCAGATTGTGAAGAGCAGCGGTGAGCCTGGCGGCGACATTCAGATCCGCATTCGCGGCGGCACATCGATCAGTGCCAGCAATGACCCGCTGTACGTCGTTGACGGCGTGGCCATACAGAACGATTCACCGACCCCTGGCGGGATGGGCGTCGGTTTCAATGGCGGATTGGCGCGGAGTGCGCTCAACGGAATCAATCCCGACGATATCGTGACGCTGACCGTCCTGAAGGACGCCTCAGCAACTGCCATCTATGGAAGCCGAGCGGCAAATGGCGTGGTGCTGATCACGACGAAGCGCGGTGTGCGCGAATCGCAGATGGAGTACGAGGTCTATGCCGGCTCTTCGACTCCGACGAAGTCGCTCGGGTTGGCCACCGGCGACCAGTATCGCACGTTCGTCACGCAGTTCAAGGACTCGCTGGGCGGACAGACCGCGGTCGATGCGCTCGGGGCGGCCAACACGGACTGGGAGAGTGCCATCACGCACAGCAGTCTGGCCATGAACCACAACCTCGCCTTCACCGGCGGATCGAACGATACGAAATACCGCGCCTCGCTGAACTTCTTCGACCAGCAGGGCGCGGTCATCAACAGTGCGCTCAAGCGGTATCAGGGGCGCCTGAACGGCACGCACGACGCGCTAAGCGGCCGCGTCCACCTCGGCCTGAATCTCATGGCGTCGCGAGTGGACAACCAGTTCTCGCCGAATGAGAATGGCGGCGGCTTCAACGGCGGTCTGTTCACCAACGTGGCGATCTACAACCCCACCTTCCCGATTACGTGCAGCGCGGGAGTGAAGCCGTGCAATGGGACTTCATCGAAGTTTTTTGAAAACGGCGTCCCGGGCGTTTTCAACCCGGTGGGGATGGTGAACCAGCTTGAAGACAATTCGCCGGTGAATCGCATCCTTGGGAACGCCACGGGCACGGTGAGTCTCCTGGAGAATCTCACGGCGCAGACGACCGTTGGCGTGGATAACAGCGATGCCAACAGACGGTCGTACCTGCCGAACTCCAGCCCTGCCGGCTCGCCCTTCGGTGGGTATGCCCGCCAGGTCAATCGGTCCCTGCAAAGCCTGACGTTCCAGCAGTTGGTGACGTACTCGCCAAAGTTGAGCGGGAGCCAGGAATTTGAAGTGGCCGCCGGTTATGAGTTTCTCAAGAATCAAACAAGCGAAGTGGGCGCGGCGTCGCAGGGCTTCATCAGCGACGTGTTCGGCGTGAATAACCTGGTTGCCGGCTCCACGATTCCCACCGGGTATCCATACTCCTTCCTCAACGAAGACAAGCTCTCGTCGTTCTTCGCGCGCGCAAACTATGGTTACGCAGGCCGTTACTTCCTGACCGCGGTCCTGCGTCGTGACGGTTCGTCCCGGCTGTCACCCGGACCCGATTGCGCCGCGGACGGGGGAACATTCTCTGGACCGTGCTCCGGGCAGTGGGCATTGTTTCCGGGTATCTCGGGGTCGTGGCGCATCAGTGAGGAAGGCTTCATGCGCGACCGCCACCCACTGGGGCTCTCGTCGCTCGCCCTTCGTGCCGGTTGGGGCAAGCAGGGCAACCAATCCATCGCGCCCTATTCCACGCTACTGCTGTTGCGTTCCGATCCCAGCGCGCTCTACCCCTTCGGCGGTGTTATCACGACCGGGCTTGCCGCGGCGCAGGTGGGCAATCCAAACCTGAAATGGGAGACGGCGGCGCAAACGAACCTCGGCCTCGATTTTGGATTCAAGGACAATCGGATCACGGGCGCGGTCGAAGTCTATCAAAAGAGCACGAGCGACCTGCTCCTGAGCGTCGCGGTGCCGCAGCCCGCCGTGGTGCCCACGCAGCTCGAGAACGTCGGCAGCCTGCGGAACCGCGGTCTCGAGGCGAACGTCGACTGGCAGATGTACAGCACGTCGCATCGGTCGTTCTCCACGGGACTCGTGTTCACGCTCGAGCGCAATCTGGTCACGAGCCTGGGCGATACCACCGTCGCATGCGCCGACGAAAAGACCACGACCAATTTCGCTGCGACGGCGGCGGCGAAGTGCACCGCCATTACCACGGGGAGCGTACAGGGTCAGGGCCAGTCCAATCAGTTTTCGCAAATCATCATGCGCGGCCAGCCAATCGGAACGTTCCTCGCCCCGTTGTTCGTGGGGGTGAAGTCTGGCGTACAGTACTTCGCCTGCACGGCCATCGACCCCAATTGCGTGAGCGGTCAGACCACGAGCCCGGTCGATGCCGATCGCCAGTTCATCGGCTCCGCGAACCCCAGCTTCACGGTTGGCCTGCGCAACAACGGCACGTGGAACTCGTGGGATGCGAGCTGGCTCTGGCGGGGTGAGTTCGGCGGAAAGGTGTTCAACAACACGGCGCTGGTTTACCAATCGAAGAGCGACGCCGCACAGGGTCGCAACTTCCTCGCTGCAGCCATCACCGATCCCGACAACATCCACGAGCCGGCGAAATTCTCGTCCCGATGGCTCGAAGACCGGACGTTCGCACGGCTGCAAAGCGTTTCGGTCGGTTACGCCCTGCCAGCCGCGCTCACCAGTGGGCACGCGACACGTCTCTACGTCTCGGGTGACAACCTGCTGCTCTTTACACACTACTCGGGCTACGATCCGGAAGTCTTCACCTCACTTGGATTGGCGTCCCGCGGCATCGATTATCTGTCCTATCCGCGTGCCCGCAGCTTCACGGTGGGTGCTCACACGCAATTTTAACGGTGCTCCGTCACGGACGATCTTACCACCGAGGAATGAGAATCATGATGACAGACTCAACGAGGATGGGCCGCTGGGTGAGCACGTACGTGCTTGCGCCGGCCCTCCTGCTGATGGCTTCGAGCTGTACGAATTTGACGGAGGCGCCACATAACGCGCTGACACCGGAATCCGCATTTCAGACGGATGCGCAAGTCCTTGCGGGTATGGCCGGCATTTATGCGCAGCTTCGTCCCCTCGACAACAACGTGGGCTACATGTCCGTCGAAGGCCTCCCGACGGACGAGATCATCGTGCCGACGCGAGGGAGCGACTGGTTCGACAACGGCCAGTGGCTCGATATGCATCGGCAGACCTGGACCGCGAACAGCGGCGGAACGTTGACGTTCCTCAACGGGACGTGGAACGACATCTTCAGCGGCGTGGCGAAGGCCAACCTGTTGATCGATGTGATCTCCAAGGCCGCCAGCTGCGACGCAACCTTGGCGAACTGCAACAATGCGAAAAGCGATTCATTGCTTGCCGAACTTCGGACGCTGCGCGCCTTCGATTACTACATGCTGCAAAACCTGTTCGGTGGCGTTCCTCTCGTGACGGGCACGTCGTCCGCGCAAGTTTCACGAACGGCACGGAAGGACGTGTTTGCGTTCGTCGAGAAGGAGTTGTTGGCGTCGCGGACCAAACTTCCCGCGAAGTGGCCTGCCGCGTTCTCCGGGCGCGTAACGTCAGGCGCGGCGAACGCGATTCTCGCGAGCTTGTACCTGAACGCTGGGGTTTTCACGAAGGAGACCGGCATCAATGCAACAGGCTACAACGGATGCTCGGGCGTAGCGGTGACGGGCGGCGACGCCTGCGCTGCCGCGATCGCCGCCGCGAACGCGGTGATCAACTCCGGCGTCTACACACTCAACCCGAAATGGGCCGAGAACTTCGCCCCGAATAACCAAGGCTCGCCGGAGAACATCTTCGTCATCGCCCACGCAAAGACTCAGGATCTGGGTAGCAACTGGCCGATGCGGACGTTGCATTACAACCAGATTCCGAGCACGCAGGGAGGCGCGTGGAACGGCTTCTCGACGACCGCCGAGACATATGCCGCATTCACGCCGACCGACGACCGTCGCGGCATGTGGCTGGCCGGTCCACAGGTCAGCTTCGAGACGGGGCTGCCCGTGACCGACCGGACTGGCAAGCCGCTGGTTTTTACGGCGCAGATTCCCGATGCGACTGCTGCAGCCGAGGCGCAAGGCGTTCGCTTCAACAAGTTCGCACCGTTGCCCTTTGCACAGAGCGGCTCTGACCACCCCGACGATTTCACCATCTTCCGCCTGGCGGAGATGTATCTGATCAGGGCAGAAGCGGAGAATGAATCCGGGCAAACGGCTCAGGCGATCACCGATTTGAATTTCATCCACAACAAGCATGATCCGACCAACCCGATCACGGCCACGACGCAGGCTCAGGTACGCGACGCGATACTCAAGGAGCGCCAGTTGGAGCTCAGCGCTGAAGGCAAGCGCCGCGCTGACATGATCCGCTTCGGCAAGTTCCTCACATGGACGGAAGCCTCGGCGAAGGGCATTGCGAGCACCCCTCGTGATGCGCACTTCCTCCTGTTCGCGATTCCTGCCCCGCAGATCGCATCGAACCCGATGCTCACCCAGAATCCGGGCTACTAGGCTACCAGCTGCGAGATCTGGGACCGGTGGTGAATTAGCCTGCTCCTCGCGACGAGGAGTAGGCTAATTCTTTTGCGAATTCGCCTACTACGCACGACCGGGCTTCTTCATCTTGATCACGATCACCCCGTTGGCACCTCGCACGCCGTACGCCGCAGTGGCCATTGCATCGCGCAGCACCTGAATCGATTGGATGTCGCTCGGATTGATGC
>JBDTMO010000245.1:0-7902 GCA_039934235.1 bacterium
CTCGCTGCGTGCATGATGCTCGAATACATGAATGAAGACGAACGCGCGGCCCGCATCCGCAACGCGCTCGAGGCGACCATCCGCGAAGGAAAGACCATCACAGGTGACCTCGGTGGTACGGCGACCACCGATCAGTTCACCGACGCCATCATCGCGCGCCTGTGATGACAACGTCCGTCTTTCACTGTTCCGACCTGCACTTCGGTCACCCCGCTGTGCCGGAACAGTATGAGGCGATGGAAGACCTGATTCACGAGTATCGCTACGACGTCGTCGCCATCTCGGGCGACGTCTCGCAGCGCGCACGCTCCGGCGAGTTTCAGCGCGCACGCGCGTTCATCAGGCACGCGGAAGAAACGAGCAAGGTCCTCTGCATCCCCGGCAACCACGACGTCGCGTGGTGGAAGGCGCCATTCGCGCTGGGTGATGAGCAGAAGATGCTGGCGAATTACCGGAAGTTCATCGACGAAGACATCGAGCCAGTGATTCATGTTCCGGGCGCCACGTTTGCGGGTCTCAACACATCGCACGGCGTCATCGCCGAGGCACTCACATGGCGATTGCGCGACATCTCGATCATTGGCATCGTGCGCCGCGAACAGATGGAGCGCCTGCGGGCGACCTTTGCCAAGTCCCCACCGCACGATGCGCGCGTGGTGGTGATGCACCACAATCCCATCAAGGGCGAGCTCTCGCAGCGCCACGGCCTCAAGAATACCGCCCGCGTGCTAGGCGCATTCGCTGACATGTCGGTGGACCTCGTGCTGTGCGGACACGATCACCAGGACGCGATTCACTACATCGAACACACAAAGAAGGGGACTGTTATCTCGACAGCCGGCACCGTCTCGAACCGCATGCGCGGGGGACGCCCGTCATCCGTCAACAGCATTCGCATTTCGTCAAGGCAGATCGAAGTGTCCACGCTGGTGTGGTCGAGCCCCGACCATGGATTCGTCCCGGGACCGACCAAGTGCTTCAAGCGCTGACTCGCTTTTTCCGCCGCGATCGCGATACGGCGCAATTCGAGCTGAGCTTCGAGACGACAATTCCCCGCACGGCCGACGAGCTTCTCACCCGGCTGCGCCAACTCGGGCTCAAGCGCATCACGCGCGCGAAGCTCACGCGCAATCGCAACGTGATGGTGAGTTTCGGCGGCGGCGAGTTGCGTGTGCACGAAGGCTATCTCGAGGCGCCGGAATCCGTCCTGCGCGCGATTGTCATCTTCGTCGAAGGACGCACGCGCGCCGATCGTCGCTCGGCGCAGCGAATCATCGTCGCCTACCCGATTCGCTCGAGCAAGCCACCCACTCGGCGAGATCGCACGCATAGCGACGACGCGGAAATCGTCGAGACGCTCAAGGCTTGGCATCATCGCTACAACACGCGCCACTTCAACGCACGCCTCTCAGCGATTGGCATTCGCGTTTCGCGTCGTATGAAGAGCAGGCTGGGTCACTACAGCGCGTCCGTGCCGGGTGGCGAGGCCGCGGAGATCGCGATCAGTCGCACGCATTTGCGGAAGCACGGATGGACGGAGACGCTGCACACGCTGCTCCACGAGATGGTGCATCAATGGCAGGCCGAGACGGAACGATCGATCGATCATGGCTCGACGTTTCGAGCGAAGGCGCGCGAGGTTGGCATTGCGCCGTATGCACGCCGTGTCCTTGCCACTCGTCCGGGACGTGCGCCCGGGCAGCAGGCGTTGGGGCGTCACGCTGCGCGAGAGGAGTAAACAGGAGGCCTTGGCGCCAGCCCCTTGCTGCTCTCGCTAAGGAACGCAATCAATCCCTTTGCGAATGGCTTCATGGTAGGGTAACTTCGGATGATCATCACATGGCCAATGCACTCTGCGTCGCCGACGGAATACTTGGTTTAGGTCGTGGGTGGGTCTGGCCTAGCGCAATAGGAGCTGGATCAGCGGCACCAATGCTGACGATGCCAGCGTCAACCCGAATGCTGCCGCGTTCCAGGAACCAAATGGGCGCACTTCCTGAATAATTGCTAAGTCAAGCGCAGTTGTTGCATCGCCGTTCCTCGATCGATTCGAAAGCTCAGCCAATGCTCTGATTCGATCGAATTGCCAAGCGCGCCAACTGGACCAAAAGGGGAGTGCCATGAGAACCGCCGATATAAACCAAAGGCCGTGCACGACGATCGCTTCCGGCACGAAGCGGAGATCCGCGGCGAGAATGATTTGCCGCCAAAACACGGCGGTATAGACGACGAAACCGACAGAGAGAACAGCGAACGCGAGTTGCCAGCGGATTGCGAGGTCCGATAGCTCGGCAATTCTCTCCGGGGCGAGAACGGCATCGACTGCACCAGACGGGTAAGCTGAGCGCCGTTTGGCCTCAATTGGAAGTGAATCGATCCAGTTTAGCCAAATCAAAGAAAGTAGCGATGCAAAAACGGCAAAATTGAAAACCTGAACACCGAATGAGACGCGGTCGACATCAAGGTTCGAATACGCAAAAACGATTCGTCCACGGAGCGTCGATTGAAGCGCGATGTTGCGGAGTGCCAACGGTAGAACGCTCGCGATAAAGATCACGAGTGACCATCCCGCCGCTACGCGCCAGTTCGGCGTCTTCACATAGCGGGGCCGTAGGACAGTTAACAAAAGGCCGAGACAAAAATACATCGCCGGCCAGAAGTACATCAGTATATGTTGAAAGAAAGGTTGAACACTAACTGGAGCGCGTCGATTCGCCCGCAAAAGATACACTTGACGCAAGGCGAGCAGGTCGTTGATCTCAGCCGCCGCAAGACCATTCCCTCCCGTTGCGGTCAGTCGTTGATCGATTCGCAATAGCGCGTCGCGGGCAACTGCGCTGTCTGAGCGAAATGCTCGCAGTACCGATCTGGTATCCGGGGGAAGGTGACTTTCCATGGAGTCGCGAAAGAAGACTCCCCTGCTAAAGGCTACGCCGCCTGGCAACGCAACGCCGGTCACGAAGGCGAACAGGGCGACGAAGGCTGCCACTCTCAGTTTCTCGCGAATTGGTGACGACATGAGGCGGTCGATTTGACTGGAGACGGTTAGGACTCAAACAGGATTCTGGATCAGATCGAAGAAAGGTGGACTAGCCGATACGTAGACTGTGCGGCGCCGACTCGGTAGCGCAGCCTCGCCCATTCTCCAACTGTAGTTCACGACTTGGGTCGTGCGGTAGTCACCCTGCTCGCGCGTTTCGGCGTCCCTGAGCACGCCCACTGCCAGAGTAGCCGCGAACTCGACGGGAGCGTTGACAGGCTGCGCAAGTTCGACGTGCAGTAAGGCCGACGCCCGGGTCGAGTGGCAACGCGACGGCCGTGTCGAACAGCTCACAGAAGATGGTTGGCTTGGCTCCGCGAAAAACGAAATTATTCTCGGGATCGAAACGCCCGTCCACGACCACCAATGCCACTAGAAATGTCCGGCTGAATCCCACTTTGTGAAGGGCATTTGCTTGGACGTACGCGCCCTCCAATTGAGCGATCCGATTGGTCCGCTGGCTCCCCGTGGCGTCTGTGCGAACTTTGACGCGCTTGCATTCCAAAGCTACCGCATACTGCGGACTTGTCGGCTCTGCGAGCAGGACGTCGACGTCACCGGGCTTCTCATTCACGGTCGTGAATGGTGAACGAGCCTCGAGGGAGTAGTTTGTTCCCATTGATAGGCCAAGCTCCTCGAGAAGGACCTCGGCAAATTGCGGCGTCGCGAGCAACAACCGCGCAATATCGGTCTCGCGCGGCTCCGTCACCGATTGCGACTCACCGGTGCGTTCGCCGAAGAACCTGGCTGGGCGCACGCCTGCACCTAGTATCTGCGTATCGAAAACGCGTCCGCGCATCCTAATAGTCTTCGCCACGGTCTCAGCTCCCACGTCAGCTTGTTCGCGTGTCATGCAATCCTACCGTGCTATCGTCGCAAGTCCGGAAGGCGCCTCTCGTTCAGGCGCCCAAGGGCGACAGGCGCACGACTGAAAACGCGAGCGCTTGCGGCCGGACGCGACTCCGAAGCACGGCGCGCCATTTGGCGAGCAACCTCGCGGCGAAACCGGTTCATGTGCCGCTGTGGACTGGCCGAGGATCATGTGCGTGGCTGAGAGTCATAGAGCGTTCAGTAGCTCGACTTGTGTAATGCGTTTGTAACGCCACGATAGAAATGGGTGTTTAGATCCGCGTCGATGCGAGCAACCGCTGTGGTGTGCCAGTACTCACCCTGTCGATCGCCGTACGACTTAACGTACTTGCGGAGAACGATCATAACGACAACTTCCGCCCTGCGCTCGGCCAGAACATCGCGCAACAGGCCGGAGCAGCAGATCAGCCGTTGACCGCTCGGGCTCTCGTCCTCGTCATAGGCGGGTGAACGCCCCCAGACCTCCGCGCGCGCGAGAATCTGACCTTTTGAATCGGCCCACGAACGTTCGAATGGATCCAGAGGACGTAGCCGCCCGACCGCGGGGATGTGGTCCGAGAATCGAATCCGACGGCTTGCGCTCGCAACTCCGAGAGGATCGGTTCCGTCGAGCCTGGTGTCGCCATTGGGCCAGATCAACCACGGTTCGTACGGCCGACCATCCCCATCAACGGGCCTCGTGGTGCTCTCGTCGTCATTCACATTCGGCAACCACATTTGGAACGGGTCATCCTGCGAAAGTGCGAGCGCGAGCTTCGAGGCCTCACCTCTTGGCGCGAGAGCTGAGTCGATGTGAATGCCGATCCCATCGTTTGATGCCCAGTGGCCCGCAACAACAAAATCAGGGGTGTGCTGAGATCCCGAATTCAGAAGGGAGCGAAGTTTCGACTCGTCACCTGTCACTACGCTTCCCGAAGTCTCTCCGGACTCAGCGAGATTCACTTGTGCGTCGATCGGAAACCAGTCGACGCCGTCGGCGAGCCAGAGCCCATCTTTCCGCGTCAACAGATTGCGGCCAAGCCAATACTCCCACGGATCGTCGTCATCGTAGGGACCTTGGACAACGGGATACTCGGCCAAACACTGGCCGGCGACGGCATACAGCGCGTGCCAACCGAGGTGATAACCGTACTGATGATGGCGTGAAGTGCTTTCGCGATTTTGACGATATACTCGGTCACGACCACCGGTGTCGTACATCCCCTTAACGGTGGGATCGAGGTGTCCGATCCAAGACGTCATCGCATCCTTTATCTCATAGCGCGACCGATGAAACAGATCACTTACCGGTGACACGTTCTCTTTATCGAAGTCGTATTCGAAGTGAAACTCATTGCTGGGCTTAGCCAGGGACTCAGGTCGCTTCCCGTAGAAGTCGCTGCGAAAGAACTCCTTCGACCTCTTCTTACGGAATGGTGACTTGTTGATGCGCTCCATCGCCTTTTTGTCCTCTGCCGATAGCAGCTGTGCATTCTTGCGGGCACAGGCCAAAAGAGCGCGTGCCGCGAAATCGCGCATGAGTATGTGCGGATTCTTCGCGTCGAATGCTATTGCTTTGAGCGTGCCCTCGTACTTTGAGACCTCCAACGGGTGGTCCATGGCCACGCGCGCCATTGCGATTAGCAGCCATAGGCGAGCATGCAGGAAGTGAAACTTGAGTTCGGGTGCCTGATACGGATGGGCATCTGTACGGCCGATCTGTTGCATCAATGCGTCAAGCACGTCCCACCGCTTAAACCTTGCGAAGCTTCGGATACTGTGCGCAGCCCGCCAACGCTCAGCGGCAGATGGTGAACCAAGCGCCAGCCACATGAGCCCCACCGCGATATTCGTCTGGTCCGTAGCTGGATACAATCCCGCTTTCCATGGACCATCAACAACGGACGACGCGAGTTGCGCCGCATGGCTGTTGAGTAATCGCTTGAGCGGCTTCTGCCCTTCGCCAGGCCGCGCCCTTTCGCACATGATCGCAGCCAGGTTTAACCAGACCGCGGACGGCGTGTGCCACTCGGGCGCCGAGAACAAGCCGATGAGTTCGAGCGCCATTTCCGCATCCGACCATCCTGTCGCGGCGGAAAGCTCTTTCATGAGGAGGCGCGAGAGGTACTCAAAGCTGGTGAAGTCCGCGGTATGCATACGTAGAATCGACGGAGCGACGCCTCGAAACTCAGCATCGAGACCGAACGAGGAGACGCTCCACTCGGCTTTGCATTCGCCGAGTTCGTGAAGCTTGGAGTAGATGTCCAGGTTTTGAAGCGCGGCGACTAGACGGATGTAGGCCGCCCGCCCGCTGAACGGGACCCGACCGCGGAGACGCTTGAGGAACGGGTGCTTCGCGTGGAAGACGTGTCCAAGCGCATTAATCTCATCAATAGCGTCGGTCATCGAATCTTCCGAGGTCGGGTCCGTCTTTTCCTCGATCGTTCGCACGGCCATTCGAACTTTCTCTTCGCTATCCTCAGCCCTCCAAGTCGATTGCCCAGAGTACGATGAGTAATTCGCGATATCGTCGGCTTCTTCAGACAGCACAGCGGACTTCGGCGCGGCGTGGCCAAGATACGAGGCGATGGAGGAGTTCTCACCCAGTTCCTGGGCCGCGAGTCGGCGGAGGGATTCGAGAGTACTCGACATGAAAACGCCTGTATGCGTGGTGCGAAACTGAGTGATGATTTCCGTCAGGAGTTCCGGTGCGTTTGGAAAGCCCTTTTTTACGATCAGTTCCGCGAATTGCTCTGTTCCGAATTCGTACAGTTCGACTGGTGCCGATATCCGAAGCAAGCAAACGGCGATGTCCGCCTCGATCTTGTCTTGTGCAACTAGGGCCGCGAGACACGGGAGGAGGGTGTAGTCGAGTGATACCTTATCGCGATCCGCCCATCGCCCGAGTTTCGCGAGAGAACGACATCCGGACGTGCGGGCCATGGCATGAGCGAACGCGTTCCAAGGGAACTTCTCGTTCTCATAGAGGTTGAGTTCGCAGATGTTTGAGAGTGTATGGAAGTCTGGCTCATCAAGCTCATCTCCCTGCAGTGCCCCGGCGTATCCAAGCAGTTCGTTCGTGAACGCGTAGTCGCCCGAGCCGATCGCATCCATCTGCTCGAGGCCGGCCCGAAAGTAGGCTGCCGCTTCGTCAATGCTGGCAGGGACAATTGCGCGAGCGAGTTGAGCGAACAGTGAGGCACGGTGACCCACCTCGTCCTCATGCTCGATCATGGCATAGACGGACTTGGCGACCAGGCCAGCGAGGCTGTGGAGATGTGGAATACCGGATAGGATCTCAACCAGCCGAATAAAACCGTCTAAGCCAAGACTGCCCGCTTCGAGCAATTTTGTCGCACAAGCTTCCGCTGCTTCGACTGTGAGATCATTGCGTATCGACAACGCGAAGAGCAGACAGCGAGCGCTTAGGGGATCGAAAAAATAATTAGGTCTATGGGTGTCGTAGTTCGCCTCTGCACGAAATCGTAGGCCTTCCCATGTGGCGATGAGCTCGCGAAACGGGCCGTCTGCCGTGCCGCGTTGAGAGGTGAGGACGCTTGAGAGCGCCTGCGTTAACTCAAGGAGTGCCTCGAGGCGGTAGTTGATGAAGCGCTCAGCGTCGGCGTGAGAGTCACGGCTCGTCTTCCGCGACTCAGCCGGCAATTGCTGATCAGCCCTATACTCTCTGTCCACTTCGCCCGAGAGCGCCACACGGAATTCGTCATCGGTCTTTTCGGGGGAGATCCGCGTGGCGAGGTCCGTGAATTCCTCGGGCAAAAGCAGGCGTGTGTGAGCGGGGATGCGCTCCGCCGCGCAGTGCAGGGCCGTTCGAACCACGAAAACGAATGAGTCGTTATTCAGCGGACGATCGGCAAGTGTCCAGAGGCCGGGCCGGACAGAAGGCACGGCAGCAAGAATCCGACGGGCATCTGCGCGCCGATTCATAGACAGGGCAATGCCGGTTGCGCTAAGGAGTCCCTCGTCGAGCGTGAGCGAGCGCTCAGGCGGGAATG
>JBDTMO010000246.1:0-7876 GCA_039934235.1 bacterium
GCTCCTGCGGCGTGAGGCTGCCGATGCCGGATGCGCTGATCTTGTCGAGAATGCGGTTCACTTCGTCCTTGTTCACGGAGTGAACACTCCCACGATCCACTTTTTTCCAGTTGCCCAGCGTCGCATCTACGGTTGCGGGCAGGGCAGTCGCCTGGCGTTTGAACTGTTTCGCGCCATGACGTCGCTCGAGAAAAAGCAGGTAGAGGAAGGCGCCCACGAAGCCGCCGAGGTGCGCGAAGTGCGCCACACCACCGCCGCCCGACAGGCCGCCAAATAGTGCGATGAGCGTCGAGATGCCTACCAGCACGCGGACTTCAACGGGGATGATGCCCCACACATAGATCTGGTCTCGCGGGTAGAAGCGAGCGTACGCCAGTTCCACTCCGAAAATGGCGCCAGACGCGCCAACAACTGCGGCGTATGGAGCAAAGGCAAACGAGAGCAACGCACCGGCAATTCCGCTAATGAAATACAGGACGAAAAACCGCTCCGAACCCAGGCGTTGTTCCACACGCGGACCAAAGAAATACAACACCAGCATGTTGAAGAAGATGTGCATCAGGCCCTGATGCAGAAACATGTAGGTGATGATCGTCCACGGCCGGACAAGGATGTACGCGGGAACAAACTCCAACGCCCCCATTAAGCCCGGGGACGCCGTCTGCGTCACGAAGTACATCAGCACGTTGGCAATCAACAAACGCTGGACCCACGGGGTCACGGGCCTATCTCCCTTATCGGTGTACGGCCGTTTCGCGCTCGAGCGTTTCGAGCGACGCAGTTTCCTTTTCCCAGACAGCGAGCGCTCGATCGAGCCGAGCGCGAACCTTGTCCAACTCGGCGCCGAGCTTGTGCGCCTGTTGTACACCATTGGAACGCGTATAGAGCTCCGGGTCGTCCAGCGTCGTCGTGAGACGCGAAACTTCGGCCTCCAGCTCCGCCACCTCGCGCTCTGACTTGTCCGCCCGTTCACGCGCGCTCTTGAGCGCCCTACGCGGGTCTTCCGCATTCGGCCGCTCTTCACGGTGTGACGTGCGCTTTTTTTCGTTCACGCGCCGAAGCGCGACTTCTTCCGATGCACGAACAGATGCCGCGTGTGCACGCTCCTCGCTCACGACCTCCCATTCAGCAAAACTGCCGTCGAATTCCGTGATGTGTGTGTCGTGCAGCACCCACACCTTCGACGCGAGCGCCCGCAACATCGCACGGTCGTGGCTCACGAGAATAACCGTTCCTTCATAACCCTCGATAGCGTCCTCGAGCACTTCGATCGTTTCGACATCGAGATGGTTCGTCGGTTCGTCGAGCACCAGCAGGTTTGCGCGCGAAAGCATCAGCATCGCGAGTGCCACCCGTGCCCGCTCGCCACCGGAAAGCGTCTGGGCCTTGCGTTGCACCTCGTCCCCAGAAAAACCGAAGCGCCCGAGGTGTCCCTGAATCATCCGACGCTCCCACTGGGGACGCATCTCCTCGATGGCATGATAGAGCGTCTTATCGAGCGGTACCTGACCGAGATTCTGGTCGTAGTACGCCACACTAATGGAGTTGCCCACCTTCAACTCGCCGGATTCTGGCTCGCGTTCACCAACAAGCGTCTTCAGAAGGGTCGACTTGCCAGAGCCATTGGGGCCAAGAATTCCCAGCCGGTCCCCGCGCATGAGGCGTCCACTGAAACGGTCAATTAGCGTCCGCTCCGGCACTGCGATCGTCACGTTGTCCGCCACCGCAACCTGATCGCCGCCGCGTTCAGCAATGTCCAGCCGCAGGGACATCACGCCATCCTCACCCACGGGAGAACTCAGGCGGGGTAGCCGAGCGAGAAGCTTGCGACGTCCCTTCGCCTGCTTCGTGTTCTGGCCGGCCAGGTTTCGAGCGATGTAGTCCACCTGCGCAGAAATGACCTTTTGCTGTTTGTCGAATGCACGCTGCTGCGCGAGCCGGCGCTCTTCGCGCTGGGTAATGAACGCTTCGTACCCGCCAGTATACGGAGTCGCCGTTCCGCCTTCGAAGTGGAGCACATGGTCCACCACCGCAGCAAGGAACGCACGATCATGGCTCACGAGCACTATCGTGCGGTCGCTCTCACGCAAATACTGCTCGAGCCATTGCGTTGTTTCGAGGTCGAGATGGTTCGTCGGTTCGTCCAGAAGCAAAATGTCCGACGGCGCGACCAGTTGACGGGCTAACCCAACCCGTCCGCGCTCACCGCCACTGAGTTGCGTGAGCCCCTGTGTACGCGAAGTCGCCGCATCGAATCCAAGTCCCTGAAGGACAGCATCCACGCGCGGCGCGATGGTATAACCACCTTCGCGCTCGAAGCGCTCCAGATCTCGGCCATAGCGCGCCATTGCAGCTTCGTCGCTCACATCCGCGAGCGCATGCGCCTGCTCGGATAGTGATTGCTCCAACGCGAGAAGGTCGGCGAATGGACCTGCGGCCGCTTCCCACACAGTGGCCGCTGTTCCAAAGTCGCGGTGCTGGCCCAGAAGCGAAAGTGTGAGGCCTGACTGTCGCGCCACTGTCCCCCTGGATGGCGCCAGATCGCCAGTCAGCAGACGGAAGAGCGTTGTCTTGCCGGTTCCGTTGCGGCCGATCACGCCCCAACGCTCACCGGCGCTGATCGTCACGGTGATATCCAAGAACAGCGTCGTCGGACCAAATTCGACGCCGACATTACCCAATGAGACCTGCGTCATTTCGCCATCAAATGCGCTGTACACGCCATCATCATTTTTCCAACCAGCTTTTCCACGTCGTCTCCGCCGCGCCAATCGTCAGCGCATTACCGTGCCGCACAAGCGGCATTTTTAGTATGAGTGGCTCATCCATCAGGATTTCCAGCCAGCGTTCATCACCGTATCGCGCCGTTCGGAGGCCCAGCTCAACGAACCGGCGCGACTCTTCATCCACGAGCGCTGCAACGCCGAATTTTTGGGCGAAGCGTGTCAATTCTCCACGCGAGGCCGCTCGTTCCATCAAATCCACGAAGTGCGTCTTCATACGACGCTCAGCGAAAAAACGCAGTGCCTTCCGAGTCTCCGCGCTTTTTTTCGCTCCGAAAATCTGAACGTCCATGCACGCAACGCTGGTATAATGGAACGGCACGGATAGTCCGCGCCCTCAGCAACTTGCTCTTTTCTCCTCGTGAGCCCCTCCAGCGAACTTACCTATACCCCCGCGTGGTGGGTACCGGGAGCGCACATGCAAACCATGTGGGGCAAATTGTTTCGTCAGCCGCCTGTGGTGGCAACACGGATGGAGTTGTGGCCGACACCCGATGATGATGAAATCGAAGTGCATCGGCTCGACGCGCCAAACGGAAACAATGCGCACACCCCACGCTTGATCCTTCTGCACGGCCTCGAAGGAACGATTCGCTCCAATTATGTCCACGGTACGCTCGCGCAGGCCCGTGCCCGCGGTTGGGCAGCGGACGTACTCATCTTCCGTGGCTGCGGCACGACCATGAACCGGCAGCGGAGGATGTACCACTCCGGCGAGACGTCTGACCTGAACTTGCTTGTACAGCGCGCAATCGGTGATCACCCAGATCAAACCATCGTCCTGGCTGGGTTTTCACTCGGCGGAAACGTGCTTCTGAAATGGCTGGGCGAGCAGGGCGCAGCATTGCCTCCACAAGTTCGCGCCGCCGCCGCCGTCTCAGTTCCATTCGATCTCGAACGCGGCGCTCGGCAAATTGAAAGCGGGTTCGGCCGCGTTTACACGTCGCATTTTCTTCGCACGCTAAAGACAAAGGCGCGAGTCAAGCTGGACCATTTTCCGGGACTGTTCGAGCTAGATAGAATGGAGAAAGCGCAGACACTGTACGACTTTGACGACGCCGTTACGGCTCCAGTGCATGGGTTTCTGGATGCGCATGACTACTACAGTCGCTCTAGCTCACTTCAATTTTTGTCGTCAATTCAGGTGCGTACGTTACTTATCAGTGCATCTGATGACCCGTTCTTGCCGCCAGAAGTTGGCAATAGTGTTTTAATGATGGCGCGATCAAACGCTGCTTTGGTGGCCGAAATGTACGAACATGGCGGGCACGTCGGCTTCGTGAGCGGTCACTCTCCGTTCGATCCACATTACTACGCCGAGGAGCGAGTCATCGAGTTTCTCGCTCGAGAATTGTCACCCTTTTAGCCAATTCGTGTCGTACATATTCCTCGCCTCATTCTTCGGTGGACTGCTACTCGGTGTCCGGCTCATGTTCTTTGGCGCCGAACGTCGAAAGCGCCCGTCAGCCGATACGCTGCCGCTTCGTAGGTGGGAACCGGCGGCAGTTGCTTTTCTCTTCATGTTCGGTGTGGCTGGCTATCTGCTCTCGCGTAATACGGAAAGCTCCACTGCAGCCAGTGTAGCGATTGCGACGGGCGTCGCTGTTGTTTTTGCCACGGTCGTCACGAAACTGGCAATTGCCACCGCGCGAGTCCAGCCCGAACACGACCCTGACGATCCGCGGTACGTCCTTCAGGGACGCGTTGGTGTCGTAACGGTCGCCATTCCCGCACAGGGTGCAGGAATGATTCGCTACGAAGAGGCAGGATCAGCCCCAACAGTACCTGCCCGAGATATCAGTGGCGGGGCAATTGCCGTTGGTCAGGAGGTGTGCATCGAACGTGTCGAGAACGGCGTAGCACACGTGGAGCTCTGGGCGCTCGTGGAAGAGCGCTTGTAGCTCGGATTGCAAAGCCACATGTGGCGGGACGATCGGCGCCAAGGTCTTTCGATCGGCGGTATGAAGGAGCGTAGATGATGTCGGAACTCGCGATTTTTTCCCTGGTGTTCGGAGGCTTTTTCATCCTCCGCGGCATCGCGGCGACCGTTTTTTTCTACTTCATCCTGCCCGAGGGCGATCGTTGCCCCAATTGTGACGCCGTGACACTACGCATGGAGTCTCGCCGCTGGAACCTGCTCTTTCCTCGCCTGCGCTCGAGCTGGTGCTACGAGTGTAGTTGGCACGGCTTTCTGCGTCGGGGCCAGCTCACACCCGCACCCACACCACGTGCCCTGACGAAGACGCCCTGACCACGACTCAGACGAGCGTGGGTCCTGCTGCGCGCGCGAGGACGGCGAGCCATTCCGGCCAGCTTCCTGATAGCTCGAAGAAGTCTTCGTAGTAAGTCAGGCCGTTGCTCTCGAGCTCGTCCACGAGTGTGCCGAGCGCGTCGATATCATAGATGGGTCCAAGTGCCAGTAGATCTCCTTCCACGCGAAACTCGGCGTCGGTAAGACCCAGTCGCGCATCGAGCGCCGCGCGCGTGAGCCCGGCGCGCTCATACGCCTCACGACGAAAGAACAGCGTCGGAACACCCTGCGCGACCGAGAGTGGCATTGGTCCCCTTCGTGTGTCGCGCGCTTAGTGCGCGCTGGTGATAAGGCGTTGAATGAATACTGCCGCCCGTTCCGCTGCCATCGTCAGTGAATTCAAGTTCACTGACTCTTCGAGCGAATGCGCGCCACGTCCGGAAACGCCCAGACCGTCCATTCCCGTTGTATACGGCGCCACAAACGAGGCATCTCCCGCTCCTCGGCTCTCCGGCGGATCACCTTCAACGGGACCGTAGCCGAGGGAGTGGCTCACCGCGTTGAACTGCGCGAGTAATGCTGCGCCAGCTGCTGTGGGTGGCATGGCGGGATAGCCGTCGCGGAAGGAGATCTCCGATTTACTTCCGGGAAGGCTCTGTGCGACGATCGCGCGCATTCGGTCGCGCGTTGAGTCTTTCTGTGATTCACGAATGAAGCGAAGGTCGCCATTCACGACGGCTTTTGGTGAAATGATGTTCGTCTTTCCTGCCACCGTCATTACGCCCATCGAGTCGCGCTCGACGTCCGTGCCGCCACCAATGTTTCCTGGATTGAACGTGAGCGTTGGATCGCCGCTCAGCTCTCTCCGGAATGCGTCGAGAATGCGCGAAACCTCATAGATCGCTCCGAAGCCACCGCCAGAGAACACGCCTGCAGAGTGTCCCTGCCGTGCCGTGGTTGTAAGAGTCCATGAGCTCGATCCGCGACGCGCAATGGATGCACGTCGCGCGCTTCCCCCTTCAAATGCGAGCGCGACGTCGCTGCGCTTGGCTAGCTCGATCAGGTCGCGCCGCGCGAATTCGCGGGGGCTACCGACGGCTTCTTCATCACCCGTCATGATCACGGAGATGCGCGCATCGTTGAGGGCACCGGTTGCGTGGAGCGCACGAAGCGCGGCGATAATCGCCACGTCACCGCCTTTCATGTCCGACGTTCCAGCACCACGTGCTGTCGAGTCTGTGCGAACGAAACGTTGGCCTTCTCCCTCAAACACGGTATCAAGGTGTCCGATAAGCAGTATTCGCGGACCGCGCGTGCCCTGATGCTCTGCAATCAGGTGACCGCCGCGATGCATGCTTGCGGGCATCTCGGACATCCGAACGGCGAACCCCATTTCTGCCAATTGCGCGCCGAATAACTCACCGACCTTGCGTACACCAACAGGGTTCTGCGATCCACTCGAGATGTTCACGGCTCGTTCCAGAAGCGCAACATCCGCATCGTGATGTGCCCGTACGTAGTCGCGTGTTTTCGTTTCGTCCGCAGAGAGAACTACGGGCCCAACAGTCCCCGTCTGCGTAGCCGGTATTACCTGGGACGGCGATGCGTTGGATTGATGACATGCGCCGAGTATGGCGACAGAGCCAGCGACGGCGAGGTGTGCGCGTAGCGAGTAGCGAGTGGACATTCGTGTTTGTGAGGGTTGCATGTGTGTCCGAAGTTACCGCTCGCACTATCTTTCGGAATGTCGCTTCCCACAGCCTCGTTCGAAGCCGAATTTGATGTGCTGGTCATCGGCGCTGGGCATGCGGGCACGGAGGCCGCTGTCGCAGCCGCGCGACGTGGTGCACGCACGGCGCTCGTGACCAGCGCCCTCGAGACGATCGGCCAGATGTCATGCAATCCCGCCATCGGTGGCGTCGCGAAAGGCACAGTCGTGCGCGAGGTTGACGCGCTTGGTGGCATCATGGCGCGTGCAACCGACATGGCAACGCTCCAGTTTCGGATGCTGAATCGCGGCAAGGGTCCCGCCGTGTGGGCACCACGCGCCCAATGCGATCGTGGACTGTATCGGCGCGCGGTGCGAACACTCGTCGAGGAGCATGCGCTGTTGGAGACGGTGCAGGGGACTGTGGCCCGCTTGCTGCTGGATGGGAATCAGGTGATCGGTGTCGAAACGCTCGAAGGCCGCCGCTTTGGTACGCGAACCGTCGTGGTGACGACTGGTACGTTCCTGCGCGGACGTATTCACATCGGCGCCACGACATCACTTGCCGGCGGGAGAGCAGGTGAGACCTCCGCAACGCATCTCGCGGAGCAGTTGGAGCATGCTGGGCTGGAAGTTGCGCGCTTCAAGACGGGAACGCCACCGCGCATCGATGGCCGAACGGTGGACTCGTCGAAGCTCGATCGACAGGAAAGCGAGATCGAGCAATTCGACTACACCTGGTCGCACTTCTGGCCCACACCTCGGCGCGACGTAAATGGTGTGACGCGTCATCCCGCCCAGCTTCCGTGTCTCATCACGTTTCTCGGGGCCGCTGGCAAGCAACTCATCGAGACGCACATAGGTGAGTCGGCGATGTATGGCGGCGCTATCGCGTCTCGCGGGCCTCGGTATTGTCCGTCCGTCGAGGACAAGATTGTGAAGTTTCCTGGCGCAGAACGTCATCAGCTCTTTCTGGAGCCGGAAGGGCACGACACGCACGAGATGTACGTCAATGGTCTTTCGACGTCATTGCCTGCGCCTGTGCAGCTCGAGATCCTGCACTCGGTGCCTGGTCTCGAACGCGCGCGTATGACACGTGCGGGGTATGCCATCGAGTACGACTACTATCCGCCA
>JBDTMO010000247.1:0-7863 GCA_039934235.1 bacterium
CCGAAAGTTCGACAAGAATGGCCGCATCGAGGATACGCACGGCGAATATCCGGACCTCACACGCGGCGTGGCGGCAAAGCTCGAGGTTCCGCTCATCGACATGCATCGCAGCAGCGCGGACGTCATTGCGAGCTTCGGCGCCGATTCGTCAACGAAGCTCTTCCTGCAACTCGAGAAGGGTGAGAACCCCAACTACCCCGAGGGCGTGCACGACAACACCCATTTCCGTCCGCTCGGCGCAGAGTTGATGGCCCGTTTGGTGGTTGACGGAATCCGTGCGCTGAAACTTGGATTGGCGACTCATCTGAAGAGCGCGGAGTAATTTGTCACGGCTTCCACCCACTCAGCACTTCGCTGATGGTGTAGTGAAGCGCCTCGGCGTCATTCAGCAAGCGACGCGCAGGGTTCTTCACCGCGCCCACACCGTGATCGTGGTACTCGAAGAATCGCGCCTTCTCCGGGCCGTACCCACTCATTGGCGCCCACGCTTCCGTGAGAATGTGATCGTCGAGATTGCAATCGATGAACACCGCACTCGGATTGACGTCAGGGTTGGACGACGGATGCCACGGCCGGCCAAGCGCCACGGTATTCGGCTTCACCGCCTCGGATTGCCTGCCAAGCCGGCTGCCGACAAACACGAATCCATACAACTGAAGCGGTGGAGTACTCGGCGCTGTGATGAAGCCAGGGCCGCGTGATACGATGTCGCAGTCGTCGAACACCGCGGTACCCGCGCCGAAAATGAAATCGACGCTGCCAAGGATGACGCAGTCCTTGAAGTACGCTCGGCCAGCGTTTGCGTAAAGCGTATCCTGCCATCCGGAGATGAGGCAGTCGATGAGCGTCGCGCGGTCGCTGCCGCGCTCGAGATGCAGCGCCACAGCCTGCGTGTTCTTGACCTTGCCCGGATCTGTTGCTGGGCGCGCCGCATTTGCGTGATAGTCGAATGCATTTTCGATCGTGAGATGCTCGGCGCGAAAATCGGGAGCAGAAACGCGCAACGTGAAGCTTCCACGCGTGCCGTAGGTTCCGCCTTCAGGCTGTTGCGTGTCCGCAGTCGCGTCAAACGTCAGGACTACTCCGTCGCGACTCTCTCCACGCAGCGTAATGAACGGCTTGTCAACGATCAGCTTCTCGTGATAGCGGCCGTTGCGAATCAGGATCACGAACGGCGCCTGCGACGCTTCAGGTGCTGCCGCAAGCGCGCCAGCTACGGTCCGGTACGTCACTTCGCCAGAGACACGATCTCCATCCGTACCGGCGAACTTCGCGTCGACCACCGCGCCGTAGCGCGCGCGCGCTGGTTGCACGACGACCGGCGGCGGCGATGCACACGCCGCTGCCATGAGCAGGCTCAATACCCATCGAGAGCGTATT
Organism: bacterium; assembly: GCA_039934235.1. Classification (GTDB taxonomy): domain Bacteria; phylum Gemmatimonadota; class Gemmatimonadetes; order Gemmatimonadales; family Gemmatimonadaceae; genus AG11. Next base: position 1,381 of record JBDTMO010000247.1, read on the forward strand.
GGTGAGACACTGGTCACTACAGAGCTCTCCTTCGTAAGTGCAGGTCCTTCGCTTCGCTCAGGACGACTCAACCGTCAACCGTCTACCGTCCACCGTCAACTGACACCGTTCACCGTTCACCGTTGTGCTTTGGAACCCAGCCGTCGAGTACGACTTCCGGCGTGAACTTCCTTGCCTCGTCCGCGCTCAAGAGCTTGCGCGACGGACTCGACACCGCGCCGGGCCCCGTTGTCCCGTACTCATGGAATCGCGCGTCGGCCGGCTCGTACCAGGTGCGTATTCCAACCGAATCCACCGACGACATTCGCTCCCATCCCTTCGCTCCGATGTGGTCGTCCATCCAGCATTCGATGAACGCCGCCGCAGAATTCACCGTTGGATTCGCAAACGGATGCCACGGACGTCCAAGCGCTACCGAGTTGGCCGCCATGGACGGCTTCTCCTTCTTGAATCGGCTGCGCAAGAACAGAAATCCGTACGGCATCGACGACGGCGTGCTCGGCGCTGAGACGTACCCGTTGTTCGTCGCGCTGCCGCGGTCGCGCGAGACGATGTCGCAATCGGCGAACACGGCACGCCCCGCGCCGAAAATGAAATCGACGTTGCCCCACACCTCGCATTTGTAGAAGTACGACCGGCCCGCGTTCGGGAAGAGCGTATCCTGGTTGCCGAGCACTCGCACGTTCCTGAACACCGAGCGATCTGCGTCCATGTCCGTCATCAACGCGACGCCTTGTGACGCGCGCATCTTCGTCACGTCGGAGTCGGACTTCGTTGCATTCCCCGCGTAATCGAACGCGTTCTCGATCGTGAGGTTCTCGGCATTGAAGTCTGGCGCGATGACCCGAAGCGTATAGCTCCCACGCGTGCCGTATGTTCCGCCACCGGGCGACGGAGTTCCCGCTGCGGCATCGTATGTGAGGACCGTGCCATCCCGGCTCTCGCCGCGCAGCGTAATGTACGGCCGCTCAACCGTGAGCTTCTCGTGGTAGCGGCCGTTCTTCACGAAGATGGTCGTGCGGCCAATGCCATTCTGTGGAATTCCGTCGAGCGCGCTGCCGATCGTACGAAAGGTGGCGACGCCATTCACGATCTCTCCGTCGCGCCCGGCGTAGTGCGCGTCCACGATGGCCGAATACTGCGCCTGCCCAACCGCGGCCGATGCCACCGAGCCTGGAAATGGCACGAACTTGCCGGCGCATGCATTTGCGGGGGCTTCGCTCGCTGCTCCAGTAACGCGGACGTTTGCTCCCGCGACGGCGAGATTCATTGGACCTGGCCCCTGCTTCAACTCCAGGAATTTCGCGCTCACCTTGAACGTCGGCGGGTCGTCGAACGTCACGTTGTCCCACGCCATGCGAAGCGGACGCGCGTTGTCGTAGCCTTCGAGGATGACTTGCCCGCCTTGCTCCACGCGGACGTTCTGCAGCCGGATATCGCGGAACTCGGGAATCTTCGTGCCTTCAGTTTCTTCCGATGCCGAGTAGTGCGTGTCCATCTCGATTGGATGCTTCACTCGTCGCAGGCAGACGTCCGTGTACGAGATGTCCTGTACGAGACCGCCGCGCGCCGCGTTGGACTTGATGCGCAAGCCGTTGTCCGCACCGTCAATCGAGAGATCGTAGACACGAATTGCGCTCGCACCGCCATCCGTCTCGCTGCCGATGGACACACCGTGCCCACGATAGAAATGGTTGTGGGAGATGGTCATGTGCGTGCTAGGCCCCGTACTGCCCGCCTTGATCGCGACGTCGTCATCGCCCGTGTTGATGAAGCTGTGCGTGATGGTGACGTTGGTCGCGCTCGCGGGATCGATGCCGTCTGTGTTGCGTGCCCTGGGATCTGGCGTATTGATCACGACGCCCCACGCCGTAAAGCCATTTCCGCGATCGAAGACAACGTGGAAGTTCGGCGAATTACGGATGGTGATGCGGTACAGCGTAAAGTCATCCGCACGCGTGAGCTGCATTAACCGCGGGCAGCTCTGGTTGAGCTTTTCAACTTTGGCTTGCTGAGCCAGGTCCCACCACGAAACGTCCTTGCCCAATAGCTTGGCCCATCCGCGTCCCTCGAGCGTTCCGGGGCCCATGACGCCGGCGCCCGTCACGCGATCGGCCGAGATCAATGGAAGGCAGGCGTGCCCTTTCTTGTCGACAGTGCCGCATCGTCCCGCGTCGATGTCGTAGAGCCGAGGGTCGCGTGAGGCGAGCAGAAGCGCCCGCGTTCCGATGACCAGCGTGACGCCTGCGCGGAGCTTGATGGGGCCGATGAGAAAAGCCGTGTGGTCGCCGCTGCCTGGCGCGAGAACGACGGCCTTGCCGGACGCGCAGTGGTCGAGTGCGTTCTGGATGCGGTCGGTATCGAGTTTTCGCTCGTCGGCCTCCGCAATCGTCGAGTCTCCTACAGCGATTAGCGTCGCAGTGAGCGTAGTACATGCAGAGGGAACGACAGGCTCAGTGACGGTGCGGCGATCTTGCGCTCCGGCCGAGTCGGCAATCGGAAGGGTGAGAGCGAGGGTCAATCCAAGCCAGCCTTGACGCGCCTTTGACATATGTATACTAATTCGTGAACAGGAAATGGTGAGGGAACTCACCACCGCGGGATCGGGTACCCTTTCTACTCCTGATCTGGACGAGAGACGACGTATGACAATACAACGTACGGCCACCTTCGCACTGGGCGCCCTGGTTGCGCTCGCAGCGGCCGCACCACTCCACGCGCAGCGGAGCGGCGACGGCTATCTCTTCCACGCGCCAGACGCGCAAATCACCATCCGAGGGGGATACGACCGAGCCAACGCGAAGAGCGACGTCTTTGCGCAGTCGATCGACCTCCTCACGATCGACAAGTCTGATTTCAGCGGCATCAATGTCGGCGCCGAAATTGGCTTTCCGGTGACGTCCCGGCTCGAGCTCTCCTTCGATGCGAGCTACTCCCACGCCAGCAAGGGTTCGGAGTTCCGGCACTTCATCGACAACAACGACAAGCCCATCGAGCAGACCACCACGTTCGACCGCGTGCCCCTCACCGGGAATGTGCGGTTCTACCTCGTTCCGCCCGGCCGCACGATCGGAAAGCTCGCCTGGATCCCGGCCAAGGTGGTCCCCTGGATTGGCGCTGGCGCGGGCATGATGTATTATCGCTTCCTCCAAACGGGTGACTTCGTCGATTTCCAGACGACCAATGTCTTCCCGTCCACCTTCGAATCGTCCAAGTGGACGTCCACGGTGAATGGGATGGGCGGCACGGACATCACGCTTTCACCGCATTTGGCGCTCAGGGCCGAGGCACGGTATGTGTGGGCCAAGGCAGACCTCAGCCGATCCTTTGCCGGCTTCGACCGCATTGATTTATCGGGCGTGCAAGGAACGCTCGGCCTCACGTACCGCCTCTAGCCTCCAATGAGGAATACAGGAATGCGCAACTACATCAAGCACACCGCCATCGCTGCGGCGATGGGGCTCGTGGCCGTGAGCGGCGCGAGCGCACAGCAGGTGGGCGCTGGGGCCCGCTGGCAGGCATGGCTTGGCTGCTGGACGTCCGCGCCCCTCGGCCAGTCCTACGGGTCGGCGCAATTTGCCGCGCCGGTCGTTTGCATAGTGCCGACATCGAACTCGGACGTCGTGGCAGTCGCGACGATTGCGGACGGCAAGATCATCAAGCGCGACAGCATCGACGCGAGTGGACGCGACAAGGCTGTGGCGACCAAGGATTGCGAGGGCACGCAGGTCGCCCGCTGGTCTGCCGATGACCGGCGCGTGTACCTCAGCTCTACGACCTCCTGCGGCGGAATGCGGAGCAAGGCGTCGTCCATCCTCGCGTTGACGCAGTCGGGCGAATGGCTCGACGTGCGCGGCGTGTCGGCCGGCGAAGGCGAGAACGTGCGCGTCGCACGCTACCGTGATGTCGGTCTCCCGAGCTCGGTGCCGGCGGAGATTGCCGATGTGCTCCGTGGCCGGAGCATGTCCTCGCAGAGCGCGCGCATCGCTGCTGGCGCGAGCATCGGAACCAAGGCTGTCACGGAAGCCACGCACTCGGCAGATCCGTCGGTGGTCGAAGCATGGCTGATGGAGCGCGGCCAGCGGTTTGCGCTCTCCGCAACTGATCTGGTCACGCTGGCGGATGCAGGAATTCCGGCAGTCGTGACGGATGCCATGGTCGCCGTGTCGAACCCGGACGTCTTCCAGCTTGCACGCGCGGACGACGGTTCGGAGAGCGCGGTTGACGCGTCAGACAGGCGGAGCGGGCGCGTCGTCCCCGTCTACATGGATCCGTACTATTCCCCGTACGGTTGGGGCTACTCGCGCTATGGCTACAACGGCTACGGCTACGGCTATGGTTACGGCAACGGGTACGGCGGCTACGGTGGGTATTACGGCGGATACGGGTCGCCAATCATCGTCGTGACAGGCTCGCAGGGGACGGGCGGCGGCGGCGGCAATAGCCAGATGGTCAAGGGACGGGGTTATACGCAGAACAACCCATCCAGCGACAGCGGCCGGTCGGCCAGTTCCGGCACGTCGTCGCCATCCGGTTCGTCGTCAGGCTCCAGCTCGTCCTCCGGACAGAGCCAGCCCGCACCGTCTCAGCCGAGCCAGCCGGCAGAGCAGCGGACAGCGAAGCCGCGTCCGTAGTTTCGCAAAGAATGGTGTGTGAAGAAGGGCGACGCATTGCGTCGCCCTTCTTGCGTGTAGCGGCTGGAACGCCCTGTTAACCGATGACCGCAACGCGCGCTGCCATCCCGCACGAGCGACCGCTCGTGTCGGGATCCTCCTTACGTCGCGCCCGGCCGATTCACAACGCGGCGACGGTAGATCCCGTCACTCGCGTCGCTCGTGCGGGATGACAGGTTGGCCAGTTGAACCACGGCGAAAGAATATCGTAGCCGTTAGCGCGACCACGACGGACACCGCAATTCCCGCCATCGCTGGAGTGATCCCTGCGACGCCGGCGCCTTTCGTCGACAGTTGCAACGCAAGCATCACAGCCACACCGCCGACGATCGCGCCCAAGGCCTCACTCCGTCCGACTCGGCGCACGTACAGCCCGGCGATGACCGGAACGAAAAGGCAGACACTCAACACGCTGTAAAAAAATGACAGCGTTCCGATGATCGTTTGCGCCACCAGCGCGAGGCCGATACCGAGCGCGCCGCCCGCGACCGCAGCGAGTCGCGCGACTCGCAATACCTGATCATCGGTCGCGGCCGGTCGCAGGAATCGCCGATACAAATCCTGCGACAGCGACGTTGCCAGCATGAACAAGATCGCGTCGGCTGCGCTCACCTCGGCGGAAAACAGGGCGGCGAGCCCCAGTGCGCCCACGGCAAGTGGAACGTCATGCACCAGCAGTGTCGGCAAAGCCAACTGCGCGTTCTCCAAGGTGGGATGCAACGAGCGCGCGATGATGCCGAGTACGGGCGGTACGAATGCGAACGCGAGAAGGCCGACAGCGTTGGCCGCGGTCCCAATGCGCACGGCGCGATCGTCACGCGCTCCGAAAATCTTCTGCAGCAAACCAGGCGACACGATGAACGCCGGGCCAAGCAGTGCGAGATACTTCCATCCCGACGCGCCATTCTGCCACACGCTCCAATAGCCATCGTCCACAGGGAGGCGGTGCACTACGGCGCTCCACCCACCTGCGTGTGACAGCGCAATCGGAAGCGCGATAGAAAAACCAACCAGCTTGACGGTGAGTTGAAACACGTTCACCCACGCACTCGACAGCAGCCCGCCCGCGGAGAAGTAAACGGAAATCACGACGCCGCCTAGAACGCACCCAACCCATTTCGGCACGCCGGCAACGACGGTAAGCAGCGTTGACATCGCAATGAGTTGGCCGGCCAGGATTGCGAGTGTTCCCATCCACAGCAGCAGCGCGACAACCGCGCGAACCGTTGGTGAATAGCGGTGCTCGAGGTAGTCGCCAACCGTATGCAGCCCATGCAATGCCGCCGCGCGCCGCATGCGCGGGCCAATCCAGAACGCAAGGATCAATGACCCGATGCCCGCGGAGCCAACCCACCACCAGGCTGACAATCCGTCGGCAAAGCCGAGCCCCGCCGCACCAACGGTCGACCCCGCGCCGATGTTCGCGGCCAGCATCGTGGAGAACAGCAGTCCGGGCCCAAGTCCACGACTGGCGACGAAAAAGCCCTCCGTCGTCTTCACGCGACGTCCAACGAACAGACCCAGCGCGATCATCAGCGCCGAATAGCCGAGCAGGATTGGAAGGTGGAGCGTCACCGCGCGATCGGCCTACCGCCTGGGCGCAAGGTCCCGCACGGCCGGATAGTCAGGCAGCCCTTTCGATTGGCGCACCGCTCTTAGAATGGCCTCGACGATCATGTCGGCCGCCAAGGCGCCAATGGTAGTGACGTCTGCTGCGTCGCTGCGCGTCCCTGTGGCCATCGCGAAAATGGTGTCGCCGTCATTCATGGTGTGCGACGGTGATATCGCGCGAGCAAAACCGTCCTGCGCC
>JBDTMO010000248.1:0-7837 GCA_039934235.1 bacterium
ACACACTCGAGGCGGAGCTGGCCCTCAGTGCGCTGAACATGGCCCTCGGCGCGCGGCAGCCCGCGCCTGGCTTGCTCCATCACTCGGATCGTGGATCGCAATACGCCTGCACCGACTACCGGGCACTGCTCGACGCCCATGGGCTGGTCGCGAGCATGAGTCGCAAGGGCAACTGCTGGGACAACGCGGTCGCGGAAAGCTTCTTCGCGACGCTTGAACTCGAGCTGATCGTTAAGAGCGATTGGCACACCCGCGACGCGGCTCGCTGCGCCATCTTCCGGTACATTGAAACGTGGTACAATCGGCAGCGTCGTCACTCCACGCTCGGCTACCTCAGTCCCATGCAGTACGAAGTGCAATTGGAACAGGCCGCGTAATACACCTAACCCCGGTGTCCACTAAACCGGGTCAAGTCCACGTACTATCATCTCCACGCCGTCGACTGCTTATGGCTGTCATCGCCTTGGCAACAATGTCCGCCTCCGCAGGAGCGATGCGCACGGGAGGAGTGTACTTGTCAGGATGGATCTACTGCAGCGGAGGGTGTTGCAGTGACAACACTAATTCAGGCTGTGTATGCCAGGGTGTGACGAATGGATGGACGTACGGCAATGTGTGGTGCAACGAGAACGATACCTGAAGGCTCGGTGACGCATAGAGTGTGAAAAGAATCAAGTAACTCATTTCAAGGGGAGCGCCTTGTCTACTCCAGATCACAAAGCGATCGACGCGACGACTCACGTGCAGCGTGACTCGACTGACCGTCGTGCCATGATCGATCGTCTCATGAATGCCGCGACATTGCTGGTGCTTGTTCTTACGCTTGGCGTCGGTGTGCGGGTGCTAATGTTGTTTGGAGCTAAGAGTCCACCCGCTGTGCTCAAGCAAGGGGAGCGCATCACCTCCGTCTCGCTCGGCGACAGCGGCGCAGCGATGCGCAAGGTGCCGGCCGCCACTCCAATCGCGATCTACGTATTCTCGACGACTTGTCCAATATGTACTGAGCAGAAGACGCGGATTGCCGCTCTTCTCGCTAAGATGCCAAGCGAGCGAGTCATAACGACCTCGTTGGAGTCGTCAGAAAAGACGTCCGCCTATTGGCAAGGTGCATTGCCATCTCCGACACGCTTGCGGTCGGAAGGGAGCGCGGCATTAAAGGTTGTGGGGTACCCGTATTTGCTTGTGATCTCCCGAGAGGGAAAGGTACTCTTTTCCCAGCTCGGAAAGACCGAAGTTACAAGCGACGAGCTCGCCCGGCTATTAACCTCATCCTAACCGCGCTGTGGTAGTCGGCAGTGCGCAACTCACCGAGCGTTGGAACGGTGGCTCATTTGCAAAGGCGAGAGTGTGATGATGTCGTGGCTCTTGGCGGTGCGGTCTCTTAGGAAGCATTGGATGGCCATGAGCGTTGGTGCCTTCCTGATTGGGTTGTGCACCAGCGGCATCGTGTTCTGCACCAACATAGTGGTTAACACTCGCACCGCCCCGCTTCCGTATGAAGCGGGTGAACAGATCGTGCATGTCATACAATCGTCTGGGCCAATTGAAAGCCTTGATCGCGCAAATCTGCTGAATCAAACAACTGAACGCGCTGATGCAGAACATCTCATCGCCATGGTCCGGACACTCGCTCCTGTGGGTATCATCAGCATGCCTCAGGAAGCGTTGCTGGCTAACGACGGTGTCAGCAAGCGCGCAACAATCAGGCGAGTTTCCGGTGGCTATTTCGAGACGTTCGGCATCAAGCCGATACTTGGGAGGCTGTTCACTGATCGGGACACTCTAGAAGGCCATCCACGCGCCGCAATCATTACACGGTCCGCCTGGGTCACCGAATACAATGCAGATGCGACGGTCCTTGGGCGTACCATAATGCTAGACGGCGCACCTGCGGAAATCGTCGGAGTCATGCCGAGCTCTTTCGTCGGCGATCGAGGCCTTTTCGGTTGGACTCCCTTCGTCGCGTCTGTAACGGTACCCAGCACGAGAGGCAGGAGAGGAAATGTGAGCGACCCCGTGTGGATTGTCGGTCGCTTGCGTGCCGGGGCAACGCTTTCGGCAGCGCAGTCGGAGATCACTCTGCACACGCGAGCTTTGACGCGCCTCGGCGGGGAGCGGTTGTTTAGTATCGTTGATGCCCGAGTATTCGCCCTGCCGGGAACCACTGAGTTCACCGAACGCGTTGGCGGTCTGTTGATTGCATTTCTCAGCATCATAACAGCGGTATCGCTCACACTGTTGGCCCTCGCCCGGATTAGGGCCCAACGACGCGACATTGCCATCAAGCGCGCGCTCGGCGGGAATCGCTGGCAACTCACAAAGCCTTACGTTTGCGAGGCTGCGATAATGAGCGCAGCGGGAGCTCTTGGCGGTACTTGGCTCGCGGTTCAGTTGGGGCAAGTAGTCGTAGGTGCTATTGGAGGTGAGCGGCCTTGGTGGTTGGAGCGACTTGTTGGGCCAGGCGCGATCATTGCCGGCATCGCGATGGGGATGGTTCTGTCCGCAATCGCCTACGTGGCACCCGCGCTGACCATACTTGGAGACGATCAGCGTCCTGAAATGCAGTCGTCTTACTATGCGCGAACGTCGGTGCGAACGACTGGAAACCTTGTACTGGCGCAAGTGGCGGTTGGCATCATCACTCTGTCGCTCGTTGGCACTGCGTTCTTGAGCGTCATGAAGGTAGGTACGATCGCATTTGGCTTCGACGCCGACCCAATCGTGCAGGTGCTGCCGAAGTTGGATATGTCTGCAGATCGGCTACTGGATCTGTCGGCGCGCGCTCAAGCGTTACGCGGTCGCATTGCAGCGTACCCACAAGTGACTCAAGTCGGAACGATACAGACCGGCAGGCGCGCGAGTGTTCAGCTATCAGCTCTGGGTAGCAGGATTGCCAAAAGGAAGAATGTACGGTTCACGTTCGCCGACGAGCACCTTTTTGCGACCCTGCACCAGGTTCCTGCATTTGGTCGACTGATGACTGGACAGGAAGTCGCGGAACTCGCGAATGTTGCTGTACTCATGAAGTCAACAGCATCTCATTGGGATGCTCGATTCGAATCACTCGTAGGAAGCACAATTGGTGTCGAGCTACCGGGGGAATCGAGCATCAGGACGTTGCTGGTGATTGGCATCGTGGACGACTTCAATTTTGATGGAAGGCAGGCGGATTCCACCGACGAGATGCTGTTCTCCCCTATGGCTCTGCGTGCTGGCTCGCCAATAAGGTACCTCGCTTCTGGAGATGGCTCGACTGACAGCGTTGCAAGTAGCATGTCTAGGGCTTTCGGTCAGGATGCACAGATGCGCGGTACTACTGCTGTACCTTTTCTCGCCACTTTTAGGGCACGACAAGGAGCCATAAGGCTTCCGCTCTACCTGCTTGCTCCTATCGCGGCGATGGGATGTATCGCCGCACTTATGGGAGTGTTTGGATTAGTTTCCTTCGTTGTGGATGGAAGGGCTTATGAACTTGGTGTCCGGGCTGCCCTAGGCGCAACACCACGACAGAATGTCATTCTGGTAACTCGGCAGACGGGAACTTTCGTCGTCCAGGGAAGCGTTATTGGAGCGATAGTCACGATCGCACTGGCGCCACCTATCGCATCGGCCCTGCAACTAGGAGCGCCACTCGCCTGGATGCCCGCTGCAATCGCGGTCGCGTTCACGCTCTTTGCGGGCCTTTCTGTCGTATCACCACTCCGTCGCGCTGCCCGTTTCGACTTGACAACACAAATGCGGAGGGCTTGACGTCGCACGGCCACATGTCCCCAGAAGCATGAGAGAACAGGCCCTCGCCCCCCGGTTATTGGGAGTCTCCGGTAACACAGTCAAAGGTTGCATTGCCAAGGCAGCAGGTGGATGCCGCAATAAGTCCGTAAGCAACCAGCCATCGACGGAGCGCGTGGTGTGCAGCGGCACGGTTTAACAACGGCCAAGGAGTTGAGAGTATGTTTCAAGCAACGGCTCGAGTCGGGGCCTTCATGGCCGTCCTCACGGTCGTAGTGTCGGGTACGGGCTTGGCTCAGGCCACGACAGTAACGCCGATCCTGCGCCAGTCTGGCCCAACGGATGAGGTGCCAGTACGGCAGCTCCCCGCTCCCAATGCGACAAGCGTAGAGAGCTTCGGCTCTCTTGCGGCCGTGCGTCACCTACCGACTGGTAATGTCCTCGTCAACGATCAGGGACGTCGCCGTTTGCTGTTGCTTGATAAAGAGTTAAAGCTCATACGCGTCGTTGCCGATACGACCCTTGGCACTGGAAAAGCGTACGGCGAACAACCGGCTGGGCTTCTTGCCTATCGTGCCGATTCAACGCTGTTGGTGGAACCTGCATCGATGTCCATGCTTGTGATTGACCAGGATGGAACAATCGTTCGCACGATGTCGGTTCCTCGGCCAAAAGACGTCCTGTTCCTAACCGGAGGCGCGCTCGGTAATCCAGGGTTCGATGGCAGAGATCGTTTGGTCTATCGCGCTCCACCGGATCTGGGTGGCACCCGCCCACCACGGCTGGGTGAGACCCCAACTGCTTTGACCCCTCCAGACAGCGCCGCGATTGTGCGCTTTGACCTTGCCATGCGCCGCCTCGATACCGCCGGGTTTGTCAAAATTCCTAAAACAAATATCTCTTTGACGCCGGATGAGAACGGACGAATGCGTGTTTCTGTTGCGGTGGACCCGCTTCCGGTCGTGGACGATTGGGTCGTGCTTAGCGACGGTAGCGTCGCCTTCATTCGCGGCCGGGATTATCATGTCGACTTCATCACTGAAGACGGGCCGCTGAACAGGGCCGAACTCATTCCGTATGATTGGCAGCGCATGACTGACGATGACAAAGTGCGCTTTCTGGACTCGGCCAAAGTCATAAGAGAGAGACAACGAGTAGCCACTGCGGGAACGTCAAACACTGCAAGCGGTGGCCGACTTGAGCCTTTGACTTGGGTGTCGGCGTCGGAGCTGCCGGATTACAAGCCGGTCTTCGGAACAGCCTCGATTCGCGCCGATATGGACGCTCAGATCTGGGTACGTACAATTGCGACGAAGGTCAGAACAGGGGGGGCAATGCACGACGTCATAGACAAGCGTGGAAAGCTTGTAGATCGCATTCAGACGCCAGTGGCGACGACAATTGTTGGCTTCGGTCCCGGTCGTGTCGTGTATCTAGGGTTCCGCGACAGCTCAGGTGTCCATCTTCAGCGGGCGGCTGCTCGATAGCGGCTAGTCGAGCGATCTCGGCGTAACGAGGCGCGGACGCCGCTAGCGCTATAGTGATGGGCCTTCTCGGGCGGTAGGCGACGATGGCACACTCCGATCAAGCAGGCGCTCGGGTTGGCTGAGTACCCTAGTCAGGAAGCGCTGGCTTTCACCGATACGCTCGATCTCCAACGCCATCGCGTCGAGCCGCTGCCCTATGGACTGAATGTCAAAGGCGGGCGCTTCTCCTGCAGGTCCAACCGGCGGCCTACCGCCTTCTTTGAGCAGGCGAGCTTGCCACGCATTGCGCTCGCTCGTGCGACCGATGTGTTGACCGATCAGGAACAGGGACACGCCGACAACGACCAGAATCAGCTCCATTGTTGCTCCTCTCCCGCGCGGCGCCTGCAAGATGACTAATTTTACTCGCCGAGAATAATGCAGACAAGAGCCGCAATGGCGACAATCTGGATCACGATTTCGCTCATCAGCGACACTTGCCTCCTCCACCCTATTCCACGGTGAAGCTGGCGCCCAGCGGCGAGGGCATTATGAAGCAGCGCGTCGATGCCTAGGACGGATGCACTGATGACGAGTAGCCCAGCAACGTGTAGATCAGGGGAGCTCCAGACAGTCGACCGAAGCCCTGGAGTGCTTGTGAGCACATCGTGCCTCCGACCGAAGTGCATGCACTGCGAGCAAGGACATCGCTCCCTGTCAGTCAGCGCTTACCGCGTCGTGTCTGTCCCTCGGGGTCGGTAACCAAAGGCCTCAGTCACGTGCGCGACCTCGATCCGCTCTTCGCCCGCGAGGTCAGCAATCGTTCGCGCGACGCGGAGTACCCGATGAAAAGCCCGAGCGGAGAGGTGCAGACGCTCTCCGCCTGTGGTGAGCACCGCTCGCGCAGATGATTCCAGGCCGCCGTGCTTTTCCAACCATCGGCCCGGCGCCCGCGCATTGCAAGCGGCGTCCGATCGATAGCGCGCGTGCTGAACCCTTCGCGCCGCTTCAACGCGTTCACGAACGCGAGCCGACGACTCACCCGTCTCGCGGCACGCCAAACTCGCGAGCGCAATGGGTGGAACATGTACGTGAAGGTCAATGCGATCGGCAAGTGGCCCCGAAAGCCGACCGCGATACTTCACGATCTCCGCCGCAGCACATACGCATGCTCTGGCTGGATCTCCCAAAAACCCGCAGAGACAGGGGTTCATCGCGGCAGCGAGCGCGAAGCGCGCCGGAAAACGCAACGACGCGGCCGCGCGCGCGATCGTGACCGTGCCGTCTTCCATCGGTTGCCGAAGCGCTTCGAGCACCGAGCGTGGAAACTCCAGCAGCTCGTCGAGAAAGAGCACGCCGTGGTGCGCGAGACTCACCTCTCCTGGGCGCGGAATGGATCCACCGCCCACAAGCCCCGCTGTGGAAACGGAATGATGCGGCGCGCGAAATGGTCGTCGCGTGACGGCGCCAACTGCCGCGTCGAGCATCCCCGCGACCGAATGAATCGCGGTGACCTCGAGCGCCTCCGCATCGGTGAGCGTTGGCAGGATGGCGGGCAAGCGACGAGCAAGCATGGTCTTGCCAGCGCCCGGCGGACCGACAAGCAGCACGCCATGCGATCCCGCAGCGGCGATTGCGAGTGCGCGCTTCGCTCCCTCTTGACCGGCAACGTCGGACAGGTCCAGCGCGTCAATGGCGGGGATTACGCCCGCGCGCGGAGCGGGCGCGGGGAGATCGCAGCGTTTGAGCCACGCCACGAGTTCACCAAGCGTCGACGGCGCAGCAAGCCGCAGCTCGCGAACAAGTGAGGCTTCGCCGACGTTTGCTGCCGGCAAAATGAGCGTTGTATTCGCTGCATGCGGCGCGGCAGCAACCTGACGCGCAATGGAGAGCGCGCCGCGCACGGGACGAATCGATGCGTCGAGTCCAAGCTCGCCAACGACAACGCATCGTTCGACTGCGCTCGCCTTGAGGACGCCTGTGCCGACGAGAAGGCCGAGCGCAATTGGCAAGTCGAAAGCGGTTCCTTCTTTCTTGATGTCGGCGGGCGCGAGGTTGACCGTAATCCGCCTGGGCGGAACGGTGAACCCCGCATTGATCAACGCGGCGCTCACGCGCTCTCGGCTTTCCTTGACGGTGCTCGCCGGTAATCCGACGATGATCCACTGCGGAAGTCCAAGCGCGACGTCTACCTCGACCGTGACGTCGTAGGCATCGATCCCAAGGACTGCGGCTGAACGAATGGCGGCGAGCATGACGCACATTGCTCGCTCAGCGCTATGAGAGCGTCACCATTCCACTGCGTGATGGAGCGAACGAGCGCGCCGGGCAGCAGGCCCGTTACGGCGCGGGTTCCAGTTGGACGTCAACATGCTGCGTGTCGATGTCAGGACACCCGCACTCGGCGCTCGTGCCCGAGACCACGACGGTTCGATGTGTTGTCTTGAAGCCCGGCGCGCCGACGTCCAGCTCGTAGGTGCCCAAGCTTCCAAGCACCATGCACGTCGTTCCAGGCGATTGCGTGCACGGAAGGGGGCTGCTGTAGCCGGGAGCCAGTACGAACGATCCCGCTAGCCCGCCCGCAGCGTTAGCGGACGTTACGGTCAGACTGACAGCGACTGGCTGCAGGCATGGTGGAATAA
>JBDTMO010000249.1:0-7820 GCA_039934235.1 bacterium
GCTCATAGGCGATCCATGTGCCGTCGCGCGACTGCACCTTCTCGATCTTCTTCGTGGGATCGGCCATTAGCGCTTCACCGCTGCCTGCTCGCGCAAGCGCGCCTCCTGTTCCTGCAACGCTGGCGTGAAGTTCTCGAAATGCATGTGATGACTCCGCAACTGGTGAGGGTGTCGATGGCGTCTGTGGCAACCGGCTGCTCCGGCGCACTCGTATGGACGTCGAACGACGTGATGCGGAATCGACAAATGGCTTTGGCGGTACCTATGGCCCGCTCGGCGCCCCATCGACGGGATAGCCTTTCCAGAGCCACTCCAGCGCTTCGGGTAGCGTTTGCTGCTTTACGCTGCGATCGGTATGACCCGCGTTTCGCGCAAATACGAACTGGTAGTGATAGCCCTTGCTGGCGAGCACCGTGGCCATGCGTTCGCTCGCGACGACCCAATCGTGCATCTCGTCGCGCATCACGTTCGGATTGAACAAGTCCCGGTCGCCCACGCCCATCCAGATCCTGATTGGCTTGACTGGACTATTCGGGATCATGCGTTCGTGAAGTTCCCATGCGCCGTGCGGCGTCTCGGGGTTGGGCGGCCACTGTTGATTCACCGCCGTGATCGAATAGGCCAGCACGCGGTGGTAAAGCTCCGTGTGATACCACGCCATGATGAACGCCGCAGAGCCGCCGGAGCTTCCGCCCATCGTCGCTCGACCCTCGGGGTTCCTGGTGAGCTTCACGTTGTACTGCTGTTCCACGAGTGGCAGCACTTCCCGTTCGACAAACTCGGCGTAAAGCCCAGACATGGTGTCGTACTCCAGGCCACGCTGGCTGCCCTGCGCGTCGCCGCTGCCGTTGCTGATGGAGATGGCGATCATCACCGGCACGCGTTTTTCTGCTATGAGATTGTCCAGCGCCGTGAACAACAATTGGTCCGGACCGTCGGCGCCCACGATGAATGGCGCGATCTGACCGGCGACGTACTGTTTCGGGACGTAAACCGCAACTCGACGCGTGTAAGGTGCTGGGTGACTCGTGGTCACCACGAGTTTGGCGGGGTCCGTGGGGTCAGGCGTGCCGAATGTTCCGGCGTCGCGCGCGATGCCTGGATAGATCTTGCTGTCGGCAGAATTCATCGTGAAGGTGTAGATCGTGCCCTGCGGCACGCCGTCCTTCACCATCATCGCGGGCGCGGGCATGTGCGTCGGGCCGATAATGAAATTGCCGTCGACATTCGGCGATGGTACGGCGCCGTCGGGCAACTCCGTGGCGGAGACGTAACCGGGCGTATGCGGATCGCGCGTCGGCGGCGTTGGGCGCGGAGGGGCCGCTGGTACCTGCGCGGCAGTCGTTGTGGCGGGCGTCGTTCCAGCGCTTTGCGTGTGCGCCGGGCTGCTTCCTGCAACCAAGCCGATCAAGACGCCTGCGTACAGTCGATGGCCTTTCATTGATAGCGCTTCGTCGTTTCGTGTTAGTGGATCGAGGGGTCAAGTGTGCTGCGACCGTGCGCGGGGAGCAAGGCGGCCCAGAATCGCTGCGCCAACGACTTCAGGCTTGGACTTGGGGCGTGCGCCTGTGGCTTCGAGCTAACGCTGGTCATGCTGCTCCTCGAGCGCTCGCTTATCGAACCCGCATCACAACCGTCGTCTGCTTGCCCGTCGGCTTGGCAGACACGATGCTCGCCACGACGAGGCTATAATCGCCCTTTGTGGACGGCGTAAACTCGAAGTCTCGCGTCACGCCAGCGGCGGTGACTTCCTGCGCAGGTTGCGCGACCGCCTGCGCGGTAGGCAGGGAGCGCCCGTCGCGCGCGAGCGCCCGCCACGAAGCCGCACCGGCAGGTCCGCGAATGGCGACGGTGTGCGCCTCATTTGCCGCGATGTCGATGAGCCGGATGCGGTAGGTCGTTCCCGCCACAAGTGAAAGCGTGTCAGGCGTGAGCGTGCCATTGATGAATGCCGGTGCGTCCTCGCCGCGACCGATGCCCGGTCCAGCCGTCGCGATGATGAAGACGAGATCCGTCGTTGCGTCGAATGTCTCGCCCGGCTCCATGACCAGAAGCGGCGCGTAGAGTCCGGACGAAAGTTCTTCGCCGTGCTCGTTGTGCACGTGATACATGAACGTGCCCGCCCGGGGTGGTGTAAAGCGCGCAACGAACGAATCGTCAGGCGCCATCATGGGCGCGACACGGCGTCCTGCGCCACTCCATCCGCCCACGCCGTCGGCATAGCTCTCCAACTCGATACCGTGCCAGTGTACGGCCAACGACGACGCAAGCCGGTTATGCACGGTGATCGCGACAGGCTGTCCCCGTGTGAGCACCAGCGGTGCGCTCGGAACCAGCACGGAGTCCCTGGCTGGCGCGCTCGTTCCACGCTGCACAACGAAGCCGAACCCGGGGCGATCGCCGAACATATTGGGTCGCGTGTCCGCGAACAGGTGGACGACACGATCTGGCGCGGAAACGCGCCGAGACCTGGCAGCACCAGTGGATGTTCGTGCCGGCAGCACCGTAATGCCCAGCAGCAGTCCCGCCATGGATTCCGTGGCGTGATTAGTCTCCTTCGAGTTTGCTGACGCGGCGTGTTCGTGCGAAGGATCCCCCGCCGCCCCCGGCATGCGGTCGAGCCGCTGGTCAGCGCTCATGTGCGAGACGATGTGGCAGTGAAACAGCCAGTTGCCTGGCCGGTCCGGTGCCCATGCCATTTGCATCCATTCACCGCGACGCGTGGCCGTCGTCACGACGGTGTTCTTTTGCGCACGCGCGAGCGCGCTATCGTGCACGGCGTCGCCGCGCTCCTGCACAACGAAGTAGAAGCCGTGAAGATGCATCATGTGTAATTCGTCGGACGCATTGATCACCTGCCAGCGCACCGAGTCGCCCATGGTGTACGTCAGGCGCTCGGTATGCGGCCACGATCGCCCGTTCACGGCATTGAGTTGGAACCCGCGATTGCCTGTGGTGCCCGCCGGCGTCCACCGCGTCATCACGAATACGCGATCGTCGACGGCATGATGAACCGCGGGATGCCCACTCGTGTCCGGCACAGGATCGACTACCAGCGCTCCAACCAGCTGGCCATTTTCATTCGAGACTGGCACTCGTGCTGTCGCACTGCCGGCCCAGTAGTACCACGCTCCCGGAATGCCGGCGCGAAAACGGAACTCGTGAGTTTCTCCAGGGGCAATTTCCGTGGAGTCGAGTATGGTGACGTCACGCGCCTGGAGGCCGCGCACCCACACCGAGGTTGCGAACGCATTGCGCACGCTGACGCGGACGTCCATCCCCGTTTGCACGCGGATGAGTGGTCCCGGAATTCGCGCCGATTGACCTTCCTCCGCAAACGCGCGCACTTGCAGCGCGCAACCGGTGGGTCCGTCCGGATACCAGCTTGCATCGCGCATCACCAGGCGGAGCGACATGACTCCGTCGCGGACGGCGCCGGTCGGATTGCGATTGTCGTTCGGTGACACGCGAGGCGCGAGGGCGGCAGGAAGGTGTCGACAGTCGGCAGCATGCGCGGATTGCGCTACAATGGCGAGCGTGAGCCCGCCTGCCAGGATCGCCACTCTCCACGTCCTCATGTTGCGCCTCCAGTTTGCACGGCC
Source organism: bacterium (assembly GCA_039934235.1). Taxonomy (GTDB): domain Bacteria; phylum Gemmatimonadota; class Gemmatimonadetes; order Gemmatimonadales; family Gemmatimonadaceae; genus AG11. Next base: position 3,603 of record JBDTMO010000249.1, read on the forward strand.
CGCGCCAATGTGCACGCCGAACTATCTGACGACCAGTGATGCAAAGCACACACCCGGCAGTCGTGTAGCACCAGCGACTACCTCTGCGCCAGCATACGCCGATATTGCACGCTCAACCTTCTAACGCCGCTATGTCCGAACATCGAGCCTTGGTCCATTGGGAACACGCCGGTGGGCCGTTCATCAAGCGTCAGTACTCCCGCGCGCACCAATGGACCTTCGACGGCGGTATCAAGGTGCCTGCCTCCTCGTCGCCAGCGATCGTGCCTCCGCCGTTTGGCGACCCAACGGCCGTGGACCCCGAAGAGGCATTCGTTGCCGCAATCGCGAGCTGTCATATGCTCACGTTCCTGTGGCTGGCCGCCGCCGAAAATGTTGACGTCGTGCGCTATCGAGACCACGCGGTGGGTCACATGACGCCGAACGAACGTGGCGTACCGTGGGTCTCGACCGTTCATCTTTCGCCGAGCGTGCAGTATGCCCAAGGAAGGGCGCCGACGGCGGAGCACGAAGCCGATTTACATCATCGCGCGCACGACGGTTGCTACATCGCGAACTCCGTGCGAACGGAAATCCGTGTGACGAGCGCCGCGGATGCGCTCGCCAACCACACACCCTGATCCGTTGTCACGCCAAATCGCATGAGTACACTCGAACAGATCCGCCGCCTTTGGCAGCACGCGGAGTGGGCCGATGACACACTGCAGGTCGCACTCGAAGCGATTCCCGAGACGCCACCGCCGGACGTCATGCGCGAATACGCGCACGTGCTGGGAGCGGCAGAGGTGTGGCTCGCACGTGTCGAGGGACGCCCCTCCACCACACCCGTCTGGCCGACACTGACACTCCCTGAAGCTCGAGCGCTCGCCGCGCAGGTACGCGACGGTTACGCGCGCCTGTTCGCCGAGCACGCGGACGAGGACCTGTCACGAGGAGTGTCGTACACCAACAGCGCGGGTCAGGCATTCGTCACGCCGCTCGATGACATCCTGCTGCATGTGATGCTCCACGGTCAGTATCATCGCGGCAAAGTGAATGCACTCCTCCGCATGGCGGGCGCCGATCCGGCGCCCGTCGATTTTATCTCTTACGTTCGAGGCGTGCCCGCCGCTACGACACCCACTGGCGCGAGTCGGCCGGCGACGTGACTGCTTGCGAAAACGAGCACTCAGGTTTCGATCGAGATGGTCGTCAAGCCTTCGAGCTCACCACGCCAGTTGAATCCCACCGCATAGCAGTCGATGGCGATCGTCCCCACGCGATACACGACCGTGTGGGCAAGCGAGAACCGCAGCGTTTCGCGCAGTAGTGTGTACCGCGGGATGCGCGCCACTGCTACCGAGTCGTATGGATCGACTCGTTCGATATGGCGTGCGAAGAATTCGTCGAGTGTGATGATCTCGACCTGCTTGTCCGGCGCGATTCCAAGCAGCGACCGGAATTCCGCGCCACTCAGCGGTGTGACCGGCGGATGATTGACGACGGCGCGACGAAAGTAGACGAACGGGTAATCCGATTCGCTTGTGTACAGCAGCCCGCTGGTCATCCGTTGAAGCACGGGCTGGAGCGTTGGCGTAATGATGATGAGCGAATTGGCCGCAACCGGTACGGCAGCGGCGAGCGGAGCAGTGACGTCGGATGTTGCGGAACACGCGGTGGCAGCGAGCAGCATGGCGAGCGCTGGCAAATACAACCGAACTCTGGACATAGTGAGCGGAGCAAGGACCCCACTCGACCAAACCGGGCTGGTTTACCGAGTGCGTGTCGTTGTCCGCAGTGTGGCGTGGTGTGGCGCGTCGAGCGTCACCATGCGAACGCGCGATGGTGCGTACTTACGCGCCGCACGAATGACTCGACTCCGTGTGAAGCGCATCCACGCCGACGCGTCGCTTTCACGCGTTGCGCGCCCTCGTGCGCGCTGCCTTCTTCGCCGACGCCGACCGTTGGGACGCCGTGCGTTTGCGAGCACTCGTCCTGGCCGGTCGCGCGAGCGCTGGCGCTTGTCCTTACGTGCGCGTTTGACAGTCTCGCGGTCGGGCATTCCAACCCCTGTGTCGTTGCTGTGGCAGCTGACGTCGCTGTGCAACCCAGATGCCGAGGAGGCACTCGTGTCTCGACTCGCAAGACGCGGAACGCAAGGCTGCCTCCGTTTCGTGGCGTCGTTGATCCTTCAAAGTGACGTACCGCGGTTCGCGGGGGTCGAAGGCAAGGGGTTGTGGGAAAGGATTGCAATGAATCCGGTACAATTTGGATTCCTGCTTGTGCATTTCCCGACTTGACAACCCGTTCGGCAAGCGGTACAAACGTGTGTCTCCCCGGGCCCTGGCGCGAAGTTGCGTGGGGCAGCGCCTGAAGTAGCCGCAAGTATTTGCAGACCTCCTCGCACAGGCCGGTCGTACGCTACAGCTTCGTTCGTTCGCTCAACCGCCAAATGGCGGGAATTTGTTCGCGTCGCCGACAATGGGTGTCGGTGACGCTGCCGTGGGCATGAACTCCCTGTGCAACGGTACGCCATGTTTTTGAAGCGCGACGCTACCCGCCCCGCACCTTTCGCCGACGCACTCACGCAGGCCCGCAGACCCACCGGAGGTTTCACGCATGTGCCACAGGAGGATTGACAATGGATAAGACGTTGCCCGACAGGCAGTCGGTCTGGATCGATCCATTACGCAGTCTGCGCGCCGCGGGAGTGGCGTTGCTCTTCGCGTTCGCGTTGAGCACGCCCGCATCGGGGCAGCAGATTACGATCACGGGAACCGTCACCTCTACGTCCGGGAATCCATTGGCGGGAGTGGCGGTTGGAGTGCAGGGGACGACGTCGCGCGCACTGACGTCGGAAGCCGGCCGATACGTCCTCACTAACGCCCCCGCCGACGGCGTCCTCACGTTCGTCCTCTTTGGCCGGAAGCCGCAGCAGGCGCAGATCGGTGGGCGGACGCGCATCGACGTCACCATGGCGCAGATCTCGTATCTCGAAGAGGTTGTCGTCACGGCGTACACCGAGCAGCGGCGCGGCGACATCACCGGCGCCGTCTCGAGCATCAATGTCGAAAGCGCATCGCGGCAGACCGGGGCAAGCGTGCTCCAGAAGCTGGACGCGGTGCCCGGCATCACCGTGGCATCGAGCGGCTCGCCAGGCTCGCGCAGCACGGTGCGCATCCGAGGCATCAGCTCCTTCCAGAACAATGATCCGTTGTACGTCATCGACGGCGTGCCAGTTCAGGACTCGTACATCAACTTCATCAACCCAAACGACATCTCCTCTGTTCAGGTGCTGAAGGACGCGTCCTCGTCGTCGATTTACGGTTCGCGGGCCAGCAATGGCGTGATCCTCATCGAGACCGTCAAGCGGGGCGCGAAGGGCTCCCCGAAGATGGTTGCGACGATGCGCACTGGCTATGCGAAGCCAACGAACGGGTATGACCAGTTCCTGCTCACCAACTCCCTCGATTACTTCAAGGTGGAGAAGGCCAGCTATGAGAATGCAGGTCTGAAGGTGCCGACGAACATCTTCGGCGACCCGAACAACCCGACCATTCCGCAGTACACGTACGCGTCACCCGGGACGGCGACCGGTACCGATTCCTTTGGGCGTCCGACCGGCGTTGACCTCTCCAAGTATTCGTACCCGAATACCCTCATTCAACTCGGCAGCCCGGGCACGAATTGGTGGGACGCGGTCTTCGGCAAGGCAGGCAAGGTTGGCGACTACAACCTGAGCATCAGCGGCGCCGGTGACGACAACGCCTACGGCGTGTCGTTCAACTTCTTCAATCAGGACGGCACGGCCGCGTACAACAACTTCAAGCGCGCCAACATCCGCGTGAACAGCTCGTTCAACCGTGCCAAGCTGCAGTTCGGTGAGAATGTGGCGGTGTCCGGCGAGCGTCACTTCGGCGGCCTCCCGGACGATCAGGGTGGCGAGACGGCGCTCATCGGCAAGAACATCCTGTCACAGCCGGTGGTCGCGATCTACGACGTCGCGGGCAACTTCGCATCCGGCAAGGCCGTTGGTCTCGGCAACAACACGAACCCGCTCAAGACGGCGTACGAAGCGCGGAACAACATCGCCTCCAACAACCGGGTGTTCGGAAACGTGTTCTCGGGGCTTACAGTCAATCCCTACATTGCCCTGCGAAGCAGCCTTGGATTCAGCGTCAATCAGGGGGGATTCCATGGGTTCACCCCGATCACGCCGGAGAACGCAGAGGCGAGCTT
>JBDTMO010000250.1:0-7766 GCA_039934235.1 bacterium
ATGGCGGAGGATCAACGGGTCGAGCAGCGAGAAGACCTGGTTGATCGTGGCGAGGACGAGCGCGAGCGTAACGAAGCGCCAGTAGGGCCGGAGATAGCGAAGTAGCGTATTCATGACAAAGTGTAACTCCGCCAGCGGCCGGATGGTTCGTCTACGGCTGTTTTCCTGGTGGGGCCGATCGCCACACCGTTTCGTCCCCAAAGCTGACCCGCGTGATGTGCCCTCCGGTGGTTTGCAGCCCGAAGCGGGTGCTAACGGTCGGGACCGGCCGCGCGGGCGCGCCGCGGGTAGACGGCGCCTGGATGGACTGTGCGTACTCGGTGCGCAATTCGGCCACTGGCAGCCAGATGGCCCACTGTTCGATGAGCCAGCTGCCTTCGGGAAGACGGCGGAATACGATTTCACCGCCGGGAACGCCGACGACGTCCATGGTCGGGATGTTCACGAACGAGAAATCCAGGCGACGCAGCTCGGATGTCGCGCGGTCGATGGTGAGCACGCCGGAGATGTCCGCCTCCTTGCGCCCAGGCACGGGCGCGAAGCCGAGGCGCACGAAATCCAGCCCGGCAGAATCCGCGAGCAGGCGGAGGCAGTGCGTCGCAGCAAACGAGTCGGACAGCAGGACGTCCTCGTCCGGCGCATGAAATACTTCGTTGTGCGCGCCGCGTGTTACGTAGCCGCGCTCTGCGAGCTCGTCTGCGGGGCGGCTGGAAAACGGACGCAGTGGCATCCCCGCCTTCGTGCTGCTATCGGTGACGCGCCAGCGCGTTTCGGCAGCGGACTGTCGCCGCACGAAGGTTGTGACGTCGGCGCGATACGCGCGCGTCATGCGCGTGAGCTGCGAGCTGCGAAGGGCCTTTCGCGCTTCTTCCCAGACGGCGAAAGCAGCCGACCCGGAATCGGGAATAGCCTGGCAGCGCGATTCAGCAGTGACCTGCACGCCGGCGAGTTGGACCGGTACGCCTGTCAACACGAGCGTGTGAAGCAGGATCTTGCCGTCGTCCAGCACAATCGGCTTGTCGAGGGTGGGCCGAAACGCCAGCCGCCTTGCCTCGATACGATAGGTGCCCGCGGACGGTGCGCGCATGGAGAACTGGCCGCCGTCGTCGGCAAGAGCGCGCGCGACGGGCACGCCCTTGTCGTCAATGAGGGTGACGATCACCCCCGGTACGAGAACGGAATCCGTAGTGATCGCGGTGCCGCGGACCACCTGCGCCTGTGCACGCCAGGTGGTCAGCAACGAAGCGACGAGCAACGCGGTGGGAGCGCGCATGGTTGCGTTACCTCGTGGTCGGCCTACCCCGCAACAAGAACCGTGTCTGCAACACCTTCGTCACTCCGCGTTCACGAAACCAGTGGAAAGACCTCCTCGGCGAAGCGTTCCATCTCTTCGAGCTGCGGGCTGCACTGGAGCAGGAGCAGTCCCACGCCGGCGTCCTGGAAGGCGCGAATGCGATCGGCCACCTGCTCCGCCGTGCCGACGAGCCCTGCGCGCAGCCCTCGGTTGGAGACTGAATAATCCTCGAGCGACACCCGTTGTTCGAGCTGGGTATTCGCGAGCCAGTCTTGATAGTTGTGATAGCCCGCGGACCCTTCGTCGACATTGGTGATGCGAGCGCGTTCACGCTCCGCTTCTTCTGCCGAGTCGCGCACGATGACGTACGCCGCCATGCCGTACTCCATCGGCTCGGCATCTGGACGAAGTTGCTCGCGTCGCGCACGCATGTCCGCCACCTTGGGCGCGACGCGATCGACTGGATCGCCGTGCATGACGTACGCGTCGCATTTGCGCGCGATGAGATTCTTGGCGGTCTCGGATTCACCGCCGGCGTAAATTGTCGGACCGGGGCGCCGAACGGGCTTGGGCTCGACGATGAGGTCGTCGACGTTGTAGTAGCTGCCCTTGTGCGTAAGGCGCGGCTCGCGCCACGCGCCGCTCACGACGTCGAGCCACTCTGCGGTGCGCGCATAGCGATCGTCGTGCTGGTCGAAGTGCACGCCGTACCGACGCGCCTCGTCGGCCCACCAGGCACTCACGACGTTGAGTGCGAGGCGCCCGTTGGAGATCTGATCGATGTTCGCTGCCTGCTTCGCGAGTTGCGCGGGCGGATGATACTGCGGCCGAACGGCGACCATGAGTTCGAGCCGTTCGGTGACCGCGGCCAACGCCGCCGCGGTACTCCACGCGTCGAGTGCCGGCGCATCGGGGCCCTTGATGTCGTTCAGGAACAACTCGGCAATGAGCGTGAGGTCGAAGCCGATTTCTTCGCTGCGCTGCGCCAGCTTGCGCGTGTAGTTCCAGCTTGCGTCCATGCGTTCGTCGTCGACGTTGCGCAGCCAGCCGCCGAATACCGGAAGCCAGTAGCCGAAGCGCATTCGGGACGGAGGCGAGGCACCAACGTCGGCCCGCGCTCGTTCGGGGGCGATGGTTGCGCTCATGCGCCCACCTCGACTGGTGCGAGTGCGATGCGCTCCTCGATGTAGTCCACGAAGTTCGTCCACGGGTCGAAGCCGATGACGTTCTTGGCGTCGGCGACGAAGTTGGACAACGCGTTGATGTCGTAGAAGTAGTGCTTGCCGTCGCGATCGTCGACGAGATACTCGATGCCGCCAATGTCGAGCCCCGTAAAACGCGAAATGCGCTCAACCTGCTCGATGATCTCGGCGGGCGGTGTGTAGCCTTCAACGCGCAGGCCGCTCTTGACTGCGTCGACGGCGCATGCAGCGCCAACGAGATCGACGCCGGTGGTGGTTTGACAGGCGTCGGCGGGACAGAGATCGAACGAACCTGTCGCCGGGTAGACGTTGATGGCGTAGAGGTACTTGCCGTCCAACGTTTCCACGCGCGTGATGTGTCCGTTGCGAAGTGGCGCGGATTCCTGCACGAGCGCAACGCCATCGATGCCGAGCGTGATTTCATCGCGCTCGGACGCGCCGGTCAGGGCGGCAGCGGTTTCGTAGCGCGTAATGCCTGCACCGCTTCCGCCAATGTTCGCCTTCACGAGAACGGGATAGCGCAGGTCCGTTGCGGCCGCGACGGCAAGGTCAGGATCGTTGATGACGACCGAACGCGGGAAAGGCAGGCCGAGCTCGGTGAGTGCATCGAGTTGCGATGCCTTGGAAAGCTCGAAGCTGTAAACCTTGCTGCCGTTTACGACGGGCACACCGATGCGCTCGAGGTGCCGCAGCCAATGGAGCGTGTGGAATGTGGATCCGCCGTGACCACGGAGATACGCCGACGGACTTGCCCGGTTGATCACGATCGAATACGACGACGTGCGCTCTGCGGGATCGTACCGGTGTGCTGCGGCGTTGAGACGGACGTACGGAAGTCCGCGCCGGTCAAGTTCGGTGAAGAGCGGCTTGAACCAGTCGGGGTGCTCGTGGTAGACAGCGATTGGGCGCATGATCGTGTGCGAAGGGGTTAGGGACCACTGAGTGGTGCCGCGTCCCTTTCCCGCCGCGCATCGTGAGGTTCCGAGAAAACGGAACGCCCCGATTCGTGTGGGAATCGGGGCGCAGTATCGACGATGCCTTACGTCAATGACTTATTGTCGCGCGCCAGTCTCCCCGTGCGGCACCTGCCACATGAGTTGACACATACACATCTGCATGCTGAGCGCGGAGAGGTTCGTCATTGCTTCGGATTATCTCGTGATCGCCGGGGAAAGTCAAGCTGGCTAGTAAGCTAGAATCTCGCCTCGACGTAGGTGTCGATGCGCCACCGGCGATCCGGGTTGATTCCGCGCGCGACATCGAAACGGATCAGCCCGTCCATCAACGATGTCCCCGCACCGACGCCGGACATCGGAAGGCCAATCTTGCTCCAGTTGCGACGATCGCCGGCCCAGCCGAAGTCCGCGAAGACGACCGGACGCACCACACCAACGCCGTGCGCGATCTCTGCCCGGGCGAGCCAGAATGCGTCGCCATGCTCGATGCCGGGGCGCTGGCCACGCACGGTCTGCGTACCGCCCATGTACCAGTTGCGCTGCGTCGGCAGAATGCCCACTGAACTGCCCGACGCCAGCGTGATTGCCGCTGCACCATCGCCAATGCCGTGTGATGCCGTTACGTCCAGCGCCGCGCGGCCGTACGCGCCGGTATCTGCGTGCGCGCCTTCGACACGGAGATCGGAGAAGAGACGGAAGCCCTGCGGATCGAGCCCATACGTCGTCGTGTAACGCGACCGCGCGCCGAGGAACGTGCCTCGCTGCGCTTCGAAGTTTTGCTCGAACGTTGAGCCATGCACCACGCGAGCGAGCGACAGCGTCGTGCGCTGGAGTGCGGTCCGTTCCTGCTCCGCGAACAGTGACCACGTAAGCGCACTGCCATTGGGCTCATCGGGCGACGAGCCGAGTTCCAGGCCACTCGCGCGATAATAAAATCCTTCGTCGCGTCCAAAAAGGAATGCAGAAATGGAGCTGCCCAGGCTCAGGGGATTGCCCCAGTCACTGGCGGAGACGAGACGATTGTACGCGGTGATCGAGAGCGTTCGTCGCAGGTCGCTGCGTGAGCCGCTGAGTACCACATTGGGCTCGCGATCAGCGACGCCGATGCGGCCGCTCGCGTGCAACGAGTATCCGGCGCCAAGCACCTGGTCTGCGCTGCCGCCGAGGGACAGTCCTTCGATGCGATTGTAGCGCAGGTTGTCGAAGCCCATCGTCGGCCGCTGCGGCGCGAAGTCAGGCTGCGCCCCCATCGATAAGGCCTGTGACACGAGCGCATCCATTTCTTCGCCGCCGAACGTCGCCTCGCCCTTATCGAAGATCGAGGGCGGGAGGTCGGGCGAATTTGCGAGCTTGAGCGAGTCGCACGGCACCTTCACCATGACCGGATTTGGATTGCTTTGCGATTGGCGAACCGACGTGATAGTTCCTGTGCTGTCGCACGCTCTTTTCCGGCGGCTCGCGCGCCGCGCTTCGCTTGTTGAGTCGTCACGCGTTCGTGCGCCAACCATGACGCTGACGCCGCCACCGCCACCGCCACCACGACGACGCACGGAGTCTGGCGGCACAACGATCGCCGGAAGCTTTTCTCCGCCATTCACGTTGTCATACTGAAATTTCTGCTCGAGCTTTACGGGCACGCGCATGAAGCTGACGTTGGCGCCGCCTTCGAGCACCTGCACGCGCGGTAGCCAGAAGCGGCCTTGATACAATCCGTATTCCACACCGATGGCGCTCACTGATGCGGTCATTGGAAAGAGCATCGGCTTGACGAGCGCAGGCACGTCCTTGAACGACTCGCCATCCTCGTCTTCGGCGACGGCCTTGATGTCCATCGGCACGCTCATGCGATATGCAGCGCGCACGAGTTGTCCGCCGGAGAGGTCAAACCACAGGGAGCCCACCGCCAGGTTCCATTTCGGTGTTCGCGGCCGCACCTGAAGTTCGCGGAGCCGAATGGTGTGTCCGTCGGGGAGACGGAAGGTCGCGGAGTCTCCAGTGGTGTAGGTGTAATACGCCTCGGAGCCCTGGGCGAGCGGATGGATGATGCCTTCGTTTTCGTCGACCGCCTGATTGGAAGCGCCGGAGCCAATCCACAGCGTCTCGCTTCCCGGATAGTATGGAATTGGCGAGATGTTGCCCGACATCCGCACGGTCGCATTGCTGCCGGCAATCGGAACCACCGCACGTGAACCGGTAACGTCGACGTACGCGCCAACGCCTCGGCGCCAGCGCACGCGCGTGGACTGTTCGCTGCGGAAGGCGAGGCGATCACGCCCGAATTTTGTGAAGCCCAGCCCCGCCGAGATGCGCTGATAGGTGGTGGCGTCGTATGACTGGAGCGCGGAGTCCTGACCGGTCCTCGCCACGCGCGCGAGTGCCAGCAGCTCGCGCGCACCAGCGTCCTTGAATGCCGTCGCCAGGTGTTCCGGGGTGACGGGGACGCGCTTGGCTTCCTTTTTCGGGCGGTGCCGGCCGTTGGTGGAGTCGCGTTCCTGGTCCACGATTGCCTTTGCGGGCTGCTGTGGTACCGGCGCGGTTGGCGTGGCTTGCAGTAGGGCGGCGAGGAGGTGTGTCAGCATGCCGACGGCCCCGAGTAGGAAGGAATTTTGTTCCCCCTCGTACGCCTCGGGCAACTGAAAGTTTCCTCATGTCCAGCCGCCATGTAGTCCCGCGCGGGAGGGCAGGTCCCGACATTCGCTACGATCAAGGTGGGATGACAGAAGTGCAGATCCTTCGACTCGCTCCGCTCGCTCAGGATGACAAGGACGCAGATCCTTCGACTCGCTCCGCTCGCTCAGGATGACAAAGACGCAAATCCTGACATTCCCTGCACACATGCGGTATGACCGGAGTTGCGTACGCTTCGCTAGAATCAAGTGACCTTTCCACGAATTCGCGCCAAGGACGGTTCGTAGTGACACTCATTGCGGTTACGCGCGCCGTCAGCCCATCACTCGCGGATTGCGAGCTCACGCATCTCGAGCGGGTGGCGCTCGACGTCGGCGCAGCCGAGACGCAACATGCCGCATACGAGGCGCTACTACAGACACTCGGCGCCACCATCGTGCGTGCGCCTGCTGCCCCCGAGTTGCCCGATGCCGTGTTCATCGAGGATACCGCCGTCGTGCTCGATGAAGTTGCGGTGATCACGCGACCTGGAGCGCTGGCGCGACGCGCGGAGTTGGCGGGAGTCGTACCGGTGGTGCAGCGGTTTCGTCCAGTGGTCGCGATCGACGCGCCGGGAACGCTCGATGGTGGCGACGTCATGCGCGTTGGCCGGACGTTGTATGTGGGCCGTTCGAACCGAACGAATGATGCGGGGATCGAAGCGTTGCAGCGTCTGCTCCAGGAGTACGGCTACCGCGTTGTGCCGACACAGTTCACTGGGTGCCTGCACCTGAAGAGTGCGGCGTCTGCCGTGGCCGCCGATGTGGTCCTGATGAATCCAACGTGGGTTGCCGCGAGCGCGTTTCCCGGATGTGAAACGATTGCCATCGACGCGAGCGAACCGGCCGCCGCCAACGCGCTCCGGATTGTCGATACGTTGGTGTACTCCTCGCAGTATCCTCGAACGTGTGATACGCTCGTGAGACGCGGACTGCACGTTGCCGCGCTCGATTACAGTGAGCTTGCGAAAGCTGAGGGCGCCGTGACGTGTTGTAGTCTCGTATTTGACGCCTAGGGGTGTAATGAGTTCATCGACCGACGTGAGCGCGCCCGCCGACCTCAGCGCGCGTTCTGATAAATCCGCCGAGACTGCTCCGGCGCAGGAAAAACGCCGCTATGAGCGGTCGATCGTCGATGGCCCGTTGCCGCGCGCGGTCTGGAACATTGCGTGGCCGACGATGCTGACGAACATCATCGGCGGATTGCAGGGGATCGTCGACCATGTGATGGTCGGGCACTTCGTCGGCTTTCGCGGCAACGCCGCGATTGGTGTGGCGTGGCAGATCTTCATCGTCGTCATCGTGTTCATCATGTCGCTCTTTACCGGCATGAGCGTGCTCGTCTCGCGCTTCGCTGGAGCCGGTGAAGTGGACAAGGTCGACCGCACGGTGTATCAGGCGTTCCTCACGGCCATCGGGATTTCGTTGTTTGTGATGGCGCCGGTGGGGTACTTCGTGTCGCCGGTGTTGCTCGACCTGGTGAACGCCGCGCCTGCGGTGAAAACGGAAGCGCTGCCGTTCCTGCGAACGATGTTCCTGTTCAGCAGCGGCATGATGGTCTTCTTCATGTTGAGTGGCGCGTTGCGTTCCGCGGGAGACGCGCGGACGCCGATGATTCTCGGTATCAGCATGACGTCGCTCAACATCG
>JBDTMO010000251.1:0-7757 GCA_039934235.1 bacterium
CCAAGAATGAGCACGACTCCGCTCCATTGAAGCAGCGTCCACGGCGTGTTGGGATACGTCACGATGACCACTGCGCCGAGTAGGACGGCGAACAACAGTTCGACGGCGACCAGGTTGAGCAGGTATGCGCCGATGAAGTAGTCGCTCTCTCCGCGGTGCAGGCGTAATCCACAAGTAGGGCAGCTCGCTCGGAGCTCGGTGAAGCTCGAGAAGATGCCGCGCCCGCCGCAGTTGGGGCACCGGCGGGCAACGGCGCGCAGGAGCATTCTGAAGGTGGATTGTCGCGTCACCATGGTTAGAAATGTATGTGCAAAACCTGCGCGGGACGATCAGGGGATTCCTCACCGCTCGAGACCCCATTGCGTCGTCGGCTTATTTGGTGGCAGACTTGGCACTCGGCCGAACACGGTGAGAGCCGTCGTCACCACCACGCTCATCTACCGAATCGCGCCCCTCGCCTGGATCGAACTCCTCACACAGGACATCATGAGCACCGATTCTCCGTCTCCCGAGCGAGGCACCACAGAGCGCGTTCAGCCGGAGTCGTTCCGTGCTCGCGGCCTGTCAGCGTCGCTAACGACGAAGGACCTTCGCAAGAGCATGGAATGGTATCGCGACGTCGTGGGCTTTATCGTCGATAAGGAGTACGAGCGCGATGGTGCGTTGATGGCCGTGTCGCTGAAAGCCGGAGCTGTGAACATTCTGCTCACGCAGGACGACGGCGCCAAGGGACTCGACCGCGTCAAGGGCGAAGGGTTTTCGCTGCAGTTCATCACGAGCCAAAGCGTCGACGACCTTGCGAACCGGATCAAGACGTTCGGTGGCACCCTCGATTCCGAGCCCGCCGACCTCTGGGGAACAAGGACGTTTCGCTTTCAGGACCCGGACGGGTTCAAGCTGGTGATTTCGGCCTGGTGATGTGGTGTGACACCACGCGGTACCGCTGGCAGCCCGTTTCTCACCGGCATCTCCCTGCGCGACGAACGAATCGCGCACGGCACACACCCGTTCGAAATTCCGATTTTGCGCGACGGACTCCGGCTCACGCTCTCGACGCCGGTGACATTTCTCGTCGGCGAAAATGGATCGGGAAAGTCGACGCTGCTGGAAGCACTAGTGTGGAGCGTTGCGCCGAAACGTTCTTCAACTTCGCCACATACCTCGAGTCGGTCGGAAGCACATTCTCGAGCTATGGTGGCGAATCTCTCCACGCCAAGTCGCACGGCGAGGCATTCCTGGCGCCGTTCGAGCATCGCTTCGAAGATGGTCTCTACATTCTCGACGAGCCGGAAGCCGCGCTTTCCCCGCAGCGTCAGCTCGCATTTCTTCGCATCCTCCACCAGCTCACCGCGCCGAGGAATGCGCAGTTCGTCATCGCGGGGCACTCGCCGTTGCTGCTGGCGTTTCCCGGCGCGACGGTGCTGAGTCTCGATGGCGGAGACATCCAGGAAGTAGACTATCGCGACACGGAGCACTTTCGAGTGACGCGCGATTTTCTCGAATCACCCGAGCGATTTTTCCGCTACTTGTTCGACGAATCGGAATCCGAATAACGTGAAGAACGCGCGAGTCGCCTGGGTCATCGTGATCGGTGTCGTCTCCGTTGTTCTCTTCGACGCGATCGCCTCAATTGCGTCGCGGACGTGGGACTTTCCGTACGCGCGCGCGAGCGTCGGCTCGTACTTTCTCTATCTCGCGATCGGGTTCGCTGCCGGTCGAAGTGCAGCAACATCGCGCGCAGGAACGGGAGCAATCGCAGCCGGGATCGCGGGTTTGGCCGATGTGTCGGTTGGCTGGGCGGTGTCGTGGCAGATTGGTCCAGGCCGACCGCCAACCGGCACGATTACGCCGATGCAGTGGTGGCTCGTTGCGGTGTTCGTCGTACTCTTTGCCGCGGCGATCGGATTCTTCGGCGGGGTGGTTGGTGCGCGCAGTCGGCCGTTGGTGATTGCGACTTGATAGAAGTTGTATCCGGACGGGTAGACTTCGCGCGCTGGACAACGCTTGGTACTATTTGTACGTTTTATTGTACAACTCACGCAGAACTCCTATGCGCCGCAGTCGACCCAGCCAAGATATCCGTCCCCTCTCAGAATTCCGCGCCAGCGTCGCCACCTTCGTGGAGCAAGTTCAGGCCACCCAACGCCCGCTTGTGTTGACGCAACACGGCCGCAGTGCCGCCATTCTCTTGGCAGTCGATGCCTATGAGGCGCTCATCGAGCGTGCAGAACTCGCCGAGGATGTCCGCGTGGCCGAGGCCCAACTTGCCGCGGGACAGGGCATCCCGCACGGCAAGGCACAGGCGCTGATCTTGGCGAGCTTGGGCACGCCCGCCAGGCCGCGCAAGCGCACCGCCTGAGTCCGGGCACGCTCGAGACGCCAAATGCGCGTCGTCTGGTCGCCTCTCGCCGTGGAGCGGCTGCGCGCGATCGCGCAAGAGATTGCCGCAGATCGGCCCGCCGTCGCGAAACGCTGGGTGCGCGCCATATTTGCGCGCGTTCACCAACTACGTAAGTATCCGCAGTCCGGGCGTATCGCGCCGGATCTCGAGCAACCCGCGGTGCGTCAACTTCCGTATCCACCCTATCGCATTATCTACCGCGTGGAACAGTCGCGCATCGTGGTCTTGACCGTCCGGCACGGGCGCGAAGAGGACCTCGATCCCACGACGCAGCTCTAACCCAAGACGCCGTAATAACGTAAGCTGACGCTGGCAAGGAGTTGCCGTTGCTCCTCGCGTTCGAGCTATTTTGACTACTTGCACCCGAACTTAGACGTTAAATCGCTGCCCGCATCCATTTCGCAAACCAACATGTCCGCCACCACCGCTCACCAAGCCGCTGTCGCGAACGTTGAGATGCTTCTGGTGCAGTGCAAGTCATTCACTTATGACAATTATTCGCACAAGGGCTCGAGCGGATACCCAGAATCATTTAGCGTCGACTTCGAGGCGTGGCAGGCGCGATTGAACACCATTCTCCGCCGGCATTTCGCGGCAGGGAGCGGCGTGATCCGCATGCTCGATAATGCAATGAGAGTCGGTACCATTGGGTGGGGTGAAGAAAGCTTCGAAGAAGCGAAGTCCAAGTTTCTTGCAGCGACTGAGGCTGCGTTGGAAGCTTGGCGCGACGATCGGTTTGGTGAGGTAAGCTCCTTAGCGGTCGCTCCATCAGCCCCGGGCATGCTGGGCAAGCGGGTATTTGTCGTGCACGGTCACGATGACGCGGCGAAAGCAGCCGTTGAGATTCTACTGCGCGATCTCGGGCTTGAGCCGATTGTCCTACATCGTCAACCAGACGCAGGCCAGACGCTCATTGAGAAATTCGAGACATACAGCGACGTCGGCTATGCGTTTGTACTATTGACGCCCGATGATATTGCGTATTCGTCTGAACAAGAGTCTCTGCCCGAACCCTTGCGCGCCAAGGAATGGCGTGCCCGTCAGAATGTGGTCTTCGAATATGGGTTCTTCGTCGGAAAGCTTGGCCGGAGCCGAGTCTGTTGCTTGTTCAACGGTTCTGTGACTTTGCCATCCGATCTTCATGGCCTGGCGTACAAGAGCTTCGACAAGTCAATCGACGAAGTCGCGTATGGTATTGCTAAGGAATTGAAGGCGGCGGGGTGCTCAGTGTCGCTCTAGATCGGTGCACCAGCGATCAAGTGTACCGTGCCGCAGTCAAGCAATTTACCATGGCTCGCTGCGTCGCCCCTGCGCTCCGCCCACATTCAGTGACGCAGGAACAACTGTCACCGAGACGACACAATGGAAGAGATCAAAGTATCCGGCGCAAAGCTCAAGGCCACGCTCAAGTCCATCATTCGCGAAGGCAATGTGCGGCGCATCATCCTGCGCAATGGTCAGGGACGCACACTGCTCGACATGCCGCTATCCGCCGGCATCGCGGGTGCCCTGCTCATCCCATTCTGGATCGCGGTTGGAGCAGTCATCGCCCTCGCCACGGACTTCACGATCCTCGTGGAACGCGATCCAGACTTGCCCGCCAAGAAATCGTAAGGAGCGCCATGATCGAGCACTCAATTGCGCCCATGCTGTCGGTTCGCAATGGCGCACGCGCCGTCGAGTTCTACATGACGGCATTCGGGGCAACCGAACTCTTTAAGATTGAAGACCCAGACAGCGGCTCCGTCGTGGCCCAACTCTCCGTGCACGGTGCGGTCTTCTGGGTGAGCGACGAATCACCCGAGCACGCCAACTTCAGTCCGGAGTCACTGGGCGGAGGCACCGTTAGGATGATCCTGACCGTGCCAGACCCCGACGCTGTGTTTGCGCAAGCCGTCGCCGCGGGCGCGCGCGAAATCGTCGCCGTCGAAGAAAATTACGGGTGGCGATTGGGCCGAGTGGTGGATCCGTTCGGCCACCATTGGGAGATCGGACATCCATTGCCAAAATCACAGTCTTAGCATCAACATGACGTTCACATACAAGTCCCTTGCAATCGCAGCGCTCGCTGCGTTGTCGTCCACGACGCTCGGCGCGCAGACTGCCGACACCGCGCGCAGCGTTCAGCTCACGCCAAGCTGCACGAACTGCGCAGAGTGGAATATTCCGCAGCGGCCGTTCCGCATCTATGGCAACACGTACTACGTCGGCCCGCACGGATTGAGCGCCATCCTCATCACGTCGAACGGAGGACACGTGCTCATCGACGGCGCACTTCCGGAATCTGCGCCGAGCATCATGGCGAACATTCGCGAGCTCGGCTTTCGCGTCGAGGACATCAAGCTGATCCTCAATTCGCACGACCACTTCGATCACGCGGGTGGAATCGCTGCCATTCAGCGTGCCTCTGGCGCAACGGTCGCGGCGAGTCCGTCGAGCGCGAAGGTCCTCGAGAACGGCAAGTCTGGCCCGGACGATCCGCAGTTCGGGATTCTGCTGTCGTATCCAGCCGTTGCGCACGTGCAAGTCTTCGCAGATGGAGAAACCCTTCATGCTGGCGCACTTGCACTGACCGCACACGCTACGCCTGGGCACACGCCAGGCGGAACGAGCTGGTCGTGGACGTCGTGCGAAAATGCGCAGTGCCTGAACATGGTGTACGCCGACAGCCAATCTCCGGGTTCGGCCGACGGATTCCTGTTCACGCGAAACGACACGTACCCAACGGCGCTCGCGGACTTCGAACGCGGATTTGCGCTGCTCGAGCACATCGACTGCGACGTGTTGATCACGCCGCATCCCAGCGCGTCCGGCCTGTTTGAGCGCATCGCAGCGCGCGACAAGGGCACGACACCCGCGCTCATCGATCGCGACGCATGCAAGCGCTACGCTGCCAACGCTCGACAGCAACTCGCGAAGCGCGTCGCAACGGAAAAGGCGAGTCACTAACTACACCTGCGAAACAAAAACTGCGAACTGCAACCGCCTATCACGGATTTCGCGGACAGGCGCGGATACTGCGCTGCTCTTGCTTCATCCGCGTCGTTTCCGAGAAATCCGCGATAGGCAGTTGCCGTTGCAGTTGCGGTTGATCGCAGTTTGCAGTTTGATCTTGATTCAGCGTGCAGGTCCTTCGCCGCGCTCAGGACGACAGATTACTTCACCGCCACTGGCACGTCGGGTGTGAATGTCACGGGTGCGCCAGCTTCCTCCAGCGGCGCCACGAAGTTATACCCGCGGAGTTGCAGCCCGCCGTTGTCGCCGAACGAACGGTTGAACGAATACGTCGTCACGCCGCAGTTGGCGACGTCGCCTTCCCGATCGATGGCGAGGATCTGCGCCTCGTCGAGCCCTTCGATCAGGTAGCGAATGCACAGCACGATCACCTGGTGCGCCACCACCAGGACGCGCACGCCCGGTCCGCTGTGGAGCAGGCTGATGGTATCGAGCACGCTGCGCAGACGGAGAATCACGTCGCACCAGCTTTCACCGCCCGGCGGACGATAATAGAACTTTCCGAGTCGCGTGCGCATCTCCGCCTGCTCGGGAAAGCGTTGCTGGATACCAAGGCGCGTAAGCCGGTCCAGAATGCCGAACTCCTTTTCCCGGAGACGCTCGTCCACGATAAATTGTGCTCCTGACTCGAGGCCACCCGCCACCTCGATGAGCGATGCCGTATGTCGAGCACGCAGGTACGGCGACACGAGGACGACGCACGGGCGCCCTCCATCAGGCAACCGGGAGAACCAGCGGCCGAGCGCGGCGGACTGCACTTCGCCCGCTGCGCTGAGCGGTACGTCCACATCGCGTTCCGCGATATCGATTGTCGAGAGTCCTGCAGCGTAGGCTGCATCGCGCACGACATTGCCGGCGCTTTCGCCGTGCCGCACGACCCACAGGGAGTCCGGCCATCGTTGTTCCATGAAATCCGCGAGTGGTCAAGGAGCGTACCAGTGCATTGCAACGGAGGTTGCACTGGTCAATATTCGCGATCTCTCTTACGCTTGGTCATGACCTCGCCAGAAACTCCGCACAAGACAGGGAAACGAATCGCCATCCTCATCACGGTCATTATCGCCGTGGCCCTGGCGTTCCTGTCCCTGATGGTGGTTCTGCCGCCGTACACGATGTCGCTCTTCATCGTCGCCGTTGGCGCATCGGAGTATTCGCCGTTTCTGGCGATCCTCGACCTCGTTTGGTGCCTTCCGGCGAACCGGTTGCTGCGCGGCAATGGACGTCTCCGCGCTGCGACGCTCGGGATGTTGGTCGTCTCCGCAATCATCGCCGTGCGACCGCTGGCGCAATTCACCCATGTCGCCGCGACGGCAAGCGCGCAGCTCGGCACAGAGGCCGCTACGCCGCGATTCTCACTGATCACCGCCGTGCGCGGTTTGCCGGTGAGCGCCAACGTGGCCGAACGCACGTTCTACTATGCCGCTCCGGACCTCCAGCGATTGTCGCTGCGGCTCTACTCGCAGTCTCCCGTCGCCAACCGGCCGACGGTCGTCGTCATCTATGGCGGCGCGTGGCGAAATGGTTCGCCATCACAATGTGAGAACGTCAGTCGCGCATTGGCATCGCGTGGCTTCGCGGTTGTCGCGATCGATTACCGGCACGTCCCGTATTCCCGCTATCCAGCGCAGATCGACGACGTGAATCACGCGCTCCTCATCCTGCGTGATTCGTCCGAGGCATGGGGCATCGACCTCAACCGTCTTGCGGTTCTGGGCCGTTCGTCAGGCGGACATCTCGCCGAGCTTGCCGCCTTCATGCCGAATGAGTTCGGCATCAAGGCAGTCGTTGCGCTCTATGCGCCGTACGATCTTGCCGAGGGTTATGCGGACCTTCCGTCGCCGGATCCCATCGGCGTCCGAAACGTGCTGAGCGGATTCCTCAATGGCACGCCTGCGCAACAGCCCCGCCGCTACATGTCCGCGTCACCATCGACGCTGGTGCGAGCAGGACTTCCGCCAACGTTGCTGATGTTTGGCACCCGCGACCACATCGTAAAGGCGGCGTTCAATCGTGAGGCCGCGGCGGCGCTGCGTGCGGCGCATGTGCCGGTTGTCTCGGTAGAGCTACCATGGGCCGAGCACGGCTTCGACATGGCTCCGTCGGGGCTCGGCGCGCAGTTGGCGTTCAGCGTGATCGCGGATTTCCTGGACCGCGAGCTGAAGAAGGATCCAAAGCAGCACTAGCCTCAACACAGTTCAGCGTAGGGTCGTCATCCCGCATGAGCGAAGCGAGTGGGCGAATCGTGATATGTCATCCCGCACGAGCGGAGCGAATGTCGGGATCTGCTATTCGTCCAACGCTAGGCCTGCTTCGCGAGAACGTCCGGTAGATCCCGACACTC